>LVAE01000005.1:27614-36529 GCA_001603905.1 Fibrobacterales bacterium Fibro_02 | reverse complement strand
CTTAACCGGTAATGAATATGGTTGTTCATGAACCCACTATTAAAAAACCTACAAATCCACAATCTTCAAAGATAATGATTGAAAAATATTTAAAATATGATGAAGATTTGACCAATGAAACATTGACTAAAATATGGGAACTTGAAAGTGAAGTGGAAAAAGGTGTAAAAAAATGTTACCAAGAAAAAACAGATGGTGCATGTTGGTTGTGGTTTTATAACATATTTGATGATAAAGTTCGATCTTTGTTACTGAAGGGTGAATTTAAAATTAACAGAGATAACAAAATTCTTTATTTACCTCATTATATTGAGTTTACAAGACCTCTTGCTGAAAAAGAGAAAATGTTCGAAAAATTAGCCAATAAAATAAAGCAAGAACTTGGAATGGATTGTGGGTATTTCTCTGTAATAGGTGTTGGTTCAGAGCAAGAACTATATGATAATATTCCTTTTTATGCTTCAGGTATTCCAGATGAGTATAATCATATTTATTACAATTATGCAGATGATTTTTAAGTATAAAAAATTGATTGAAAGTCTCCAAAGATAAGCAAAAATGGGAAATCGATTAGAAATGGTTATTTGAGGGAATAGTTTTTATCTACTGATTAATGGTTTTGAGATTGAGAACACATATGTACACAATTTTATTCTCTATCTCCACACAATTTCTTCTTCGGCCTTGCGGTACACTTCTGCAAGGTTGATTTTCTTTTTGGGTTTGTGAAAGAGTAAATTGGTCGCGTTCAAGGAACGGCATTTCTGGTGTTCCTTGGGGGCGATTTTCATTTGTCCGTCGCCATTTAGGATTCGTGAAACTTGGCTTTTCGAGATGCCGGAGAGTATTTCGATTTCGCGGACGGTGAAGCCTTGTGTTTGCAATTTGTGCAAGTCTTCGGCGGTGCTGCCGACGAATGACTTGTAAATGTTCTTGAGATAGTCACATTCAATGTTTGCATCGCTGAATGTGATGTCTGCCTTGATGATTTTTCTTAGGTCAGCGGGGTAGGGTAATTTCTTGTTCAAGCCGAGAATCTTTCGGAAAAGACGCGGGTTTTTGTCTGCAATTTTGAAATCATCGAGGAAATTGTTCAGGATGGATTCTGCGATTTCTTGCAGGTCTTCTTGCGTGTATCTGTTGAAATCGACAATTAAATCGAATCGGCGGGAAAGAGCCTTGTCAAAGTGCTTGAAAAAGTTCGTCGTGGCGATGACGGTAATCTGTTCGTTCAGGTTGTCGAAGCCCTTGAGAATGGCCGACGTGGCGCGGCCCATTTCGCGAAGGTCGTGAGAGTTGGTTCTGTCGAGAGCGATAGCATCGATCTCATCGAACAGGACGAGAATTTTTTCAGGGTGCGCAAAATGGTTCAGCTCATCGAACAGTGCGGCGATGTTCTTTTGTGTCTGGCCGAGCTTGCTGTCGATGATGGTGTCGAAATCGACGCAGAACAGGTCGCGCTCCAGAATGCGGGCGATTTGCCGTACGGATTCGGTCTTGCCCGTCCCGGGGGCTCCCTGGAACAGGAACTTGTTGATTCCCATGTTCCGCTGGATGGCGTTGATGATTCCGATAATGTCCTTTTCAATGGATGTGGGGAGCGGCAGCGAATCGTGCGAAGGGGCGATTTTGCGGAAAAAGGTCATCTGGTCTTCGTGCATTTGTGGCACAAAGGCGTTCGCGCTGGACATAAGAGCCATGATGTATTCCGAAAGCTGAAAATCGCCGCTAGCGTCAAAATCCCGGGCTATTTCGTATGCCTCCTCGCGGAAAGCGGGATCGTTTTTCTCGGCGTAATAGCGAATCAGATTGATGACATTCTTCTTTTTCATGGACTTGACCATCCTTCTTCCCTAATATAAATAATCTTGGGACAAAAGTCAAGTGTTTTGGGACAAAATGTTTAAATTTGATGTTTTCGCTATTGAAGCATACGGTCGTGATGCCATAAAGATTGAGAAAAATTTCATTGTAGTAACGATTCCTTTCAACAGGATTAACGTGACACCTTTTGAGTTGAATGAAGGGCAGCCGACAATAAACCCGACTGTAAAGGCTACAATAAACACTACAATAAATGCTACAATAAAACTGACCGATAGTCAAAATTCTTGAAAAAATCTTAAGCAATCCGATAATTACTCAAATTGAAATTGCCGAACAGCTAAATCTTCACCGTGTCTCTGTCACCAGAAGTATAGCGAAACTACAGAAATTGGGTGTTCTGAAGAGAGTCGGCAGTAATAAAAGCGGATATTGGGAAATAATTGAAAACGTACTCTAAAATTGAGTAACAGTTCAAGCTCTTGACGCGGCATAGCCGTGGATTTAGTTTTAGAATAGGACTAGAGCAACATCATAATGTTTTGGACGCATCCAAAAACTGTAAACTTAATCATGAAAACGAGGAAAAAATGAACTATACATTTACAGAACAAGAAGTTGAAATGATGTATTACTGGGGACAATATGCTGATGGTGAAAGCGGCTTCACTGAAGAAGAACAAAAATTGTACAATAAAATAGAGCGAATTTTTACGCCGTTGCAAAAAGAAAAAGATGAATCTCGCAAGATTGTAGAATTCTTTGAAGAGATATGCAGTACATATAAGGGAGTGTCATATTCTTTGCGATTCCCCGGAGGAAATTGCATAAGATTCATTGACGTAGATAAAGACCTTTGCTTCGACACGAAAAAGTCAAAGTACACGGATGTGGTGTTGGAGGTATCTAAGATTATAAACAAATTGAAGTTGAAAAAAAGGGAGGGGTAGATTACCCAATTGTGAACTGAAGGAGATTATTATGTCAATGCCTATAGATATTGAAACTCTGCTGAACAAGCAGCGGATTGAAAGCGAACGGATTGAATTCAAGAGAGGATGGAATCCTGCGGGAATCTACCGCACGATTTGCGCGTTTGCCAACGATTTTGACAATCTGGGTGGCGGGTACATTCTTGCCGGCGTAGAACAGGACGAGAGGGGCGTCGCGAAACGGCCTGTCGTAGGAATAGAAGATGGTGATATTGACGGCATCTTGAAGGATATGGTCGCGTATAATAACAAGTTTGACCCATTTTACCAGCCACGGACATTCGTGGAATCTATCGATGGAAAAAAGGTACTTGCAATATGGGCTCCCAGCGGGGCGTATAGGCCTTATGCCGTGCCGACCGACATAACGGTCAAGGGAAAATGCGAAAAGGCGTATTACATACGTTCGGGAACAAGTTCTGTTGTTGCGAAGGGGGAATCGCTAGACCAGTTGCGTGATATGGCAAATCGCACGCCCTTCGATGAACGGCCCAACCCAAGTATTGGCCTGACCGATATCTCGATGGTGTTGTTACGCGATTATTTGGCAAAAGTGAATAGTAAATTGGAACAGGACCTGTTTAAGCAGCCGCTTGAACAGACACTTGAGCAGATGGATTTGATGAGCGGACCGACCGAAAATAGGATGCTAAAGAACGTGGCTGCGATGATGTTCTGCGAGAATCCTGAAAAGTTTTTTAAGTACATGCAGGTGGATGTGGTCGTTTTTCCGGAAGGCCGAATAAGGAATCCGCAGCGTTTTACCGAAAAGACGTTCAAGGGGAGTGTGCCCCAGCTGATAAAGCAGACAATGGATTACCTGCGCACAAATATTCTATTTGAAACGGTACAGAAAGTGGCTGGACGCGCGGAGGCCAAGCGTTTTTGGAACTATCCGTACGAGGCCTTGGAAGAGGCAGTTGTGAATTCGCTTTACCATAGGGATTACAGCCTGTATGAACCGGTGGAAATTTCTATTGAGCCCGACGGAATTGACATCTTGAATTGCCCTGGCCCTGATCACAGTATTCCGATGTCGGCAATAGAGAAGGGCGACTATCTTAAAAGCAGGCGTTACCGTAACCGTCGTCTTGGAGACTTTTTAAAGGAACTTGAGCTTACGGAGGGACGTTCAACTGGTGTCCCAACCATCCAGGAAAAGCTTGCCAATAATGGTTCTCCGCGTGCGACATTTGAAACCACGGAGGACAGGCTGTCGATTCTAATTCATATTCCCGTACACGAAGGCTGCGGGGATGTTGTGGAGATGAATGGTGACAAAATGGCAAAGAAATATGAAATGTCCAATAAAATGTCCAATAAAATGTCCAATAAAGATCAGGATCGTTTAAAGGCACTTGTGGATTATTTGGATACGAATGGTTTTATTGCAAAATCTGAAGCAGCAAAAATTCTGGGTGTTGAAGATAAAACAGCTCAAAGGCTTTTGGTTAAAGCGGTTAAGTTAGGTGTTCTAGTTTCGGAGGGATACAGAAAATCAACGGTTTATAAGTTAAAGTAGGCGAAATAGCTCAATTATTGCCCCATTTTGTTGATGCCGATGAAATAGTTTTATCTCTTCCTCATCTTCCCGCCGGCAATAACCCCTACCTCACAACTTTCACCCGTTTTCCGTTCTTGAGCTGGTGCGTGGCAGCGTCGGGGAGGGTGTTTTTGCGGCCGACAAAGGTGCCGTCGATGCGGTAGGTTTCAACGGGTGCGACTGTGGCGCGGTTCTGTGTTCGTGGCATAATCCGTTCGGGACCCTGCCCGCAATTTTCACCTTCGCAGGTGCCGCTAGTGTCCGGAGCATTGGCCGTCACGGCGATGGAATCCGTCGATACGGTGAAGTTGTCGTAGCGTATAAAGCAGTCGTGGGTAGGGGCCCATTCGGCGCTGCTTCCGCCGTGGAATGTGGAGAGGTAGAACTTGTCGACTTTCACGGTGTCGTAGTCGCGGAGCCTGAGCGTATCTACATCGAGTGCGAGTTCTCCGTCAAACCATGTCTGTATGCGTCCGTTCTTGTTGCCGTTGCCGGGAGAGGCGATGGTATTCATGCTTACTTTATTTACAATGCGGTGCCAGGTACCGGTAGTGAACTGTTTTTGCGGGATGGTGCCGTTCAAGTCCCACTTGAAGTCGTCGCCATATACGGACTCTTGCCCCATGAAGTAGATGAGCTGCACGGCGTTGCCGTCTTTGCGCCACATGATGCGTGCGCTCCAGCCGTCGCCGGTTTGGGGCATGGCGTTGCCGGTGTAGCACTTGCCGCCGCATAGGCCGGGGAGCTTGCCGCCGAGCTGGAACTCGAACCCGTCTTCGAAGAATATGTCGTAGGCGCTCCACATGGTGTCGGCGGTTTTCACGAGGGGCTGGATGATTTGCCCGGCGCAGGCGGGCGTGTCGTTGTCGTTCGGGCCTACGCAGCCCTTGGGGTACTTGAGCTGCAGTACGTTGCCGTGTTCCTCGCCGTCGTAAACGACCTTGGAGTTTTCGCCATTGTTCTTGTCCATGGCGTACCACCAGCTTTTGTCGTAGTCGTTGCGCTTGAAGTCTTCTTTGGCCTCAGCATTGCCGTACACGCCGACGCTGCGGTTTTCGAAGTTAACGAACGAGACGGTGTCGGATGCCGTCTGTGCAAATGCGGCCGGGGCAATCGAGGCGACCGCAATGACGAACATCGCCACAGAAAAGGTGTTACGAATTTTTGCGCTCATACCTTTAAAATAATCTTTTTTGGCTGGTATTAAACTATCTTTTTAATGTATGGCCAATTCACTTGACGAAAAACACATTGAAACTGGCACGAACCTTGCCGCAGACCCCGCAACCAAGGTTGTCGCAAACTCTGCAGCCGAGGAACGTAAGGCACGCATCCGCAAGATGCGCGGGTGGCTCTCTCCGCGCGATACCGTGGCCGACGACTTTGGCCCCGAAGATGCCGCACTCTATTACGGCGAAGGGCATTCCGGCTGGAACCGATAATGTTGGTTCGTTAAGTTCATTTTTTGTATATTTGAGATAGCTGGTTAAGTACTAGCCCGTGTTTTTTTAGATCGTTAATTCGCATTATGTGCGAAAGCGGTCTTTTTTTTATGCGGTAAAAATAAACCCGAATAGGAGTACAGATGAAGGAATTTGAAATTGTCGGAATGAAGACGATGGGCAATATGGAACTGCTGCAGAAACCGCATGCGCGCATCGGCGTTTATGCGTCGCGGCAGTTGGATAATGCGGAGAGCATTATCAGGAAACAGTGGGCGATATCGAAGGGGCGGCAGCGCAAGTGCATTGCCGGCACATTCCATTCCCAGTCGGAATGCGAAATTCTTTATTACGTGTTGAAGTACGGTGGCACTGCCGTGTGGTTCATGGGATGCAAGCTGCCGGATACCCTGCCCGATTTCTGCAAGAAGGCAGTGAAGAGCGGGCGCCTGCTGATGGTGTCGTGCTTCAACCGCGAACGGCACAACCTCGCGACTGCCAGGTACTGCATGCACATGGTCGACCTCGCGTCAAGCTACCTCGTGTTCTGGGCGCTGGAAGGCAGCCGTATGCTCGGGCCCATTCACGCCCGCGCCGTCGCCCGCGGCAAGTGGGTGGAATGTTTTTGAAAATATAAAACTTGACTTTTGTAATGGTTTGTATTATATTTGTATTTGAAAGGAGATCGCTATGGCTACGACTGTTTTGCAGGTCCGCATGGACGAAGATTTGAAGAACGAGGCTTCTGAATTGTTCGAGAAGCTTGGACTAGATATTCCTACTGCGATTCGCATTTTTTTCAAGCGTGCCGTGACAGAGAAGGGAATTCCGTTCGAGCTCCGTGAACCGACTGCGGTTTATAATGCAGGTGTAAAGGATTCCGTATCGTCGAAACCGCAAATTGGCAATGGAGAAAAAAACGCAAAGGCAACTCTTGCTAAAATCCAAAAGATTTTTGCCGAGAACAAGGGCTGGGCAAGCGAGCAGGAAATGATTTCTGATTTAGCTAAGTTCAGACGCTCTAGGAAGAAGGGCTGATGCGCATATTGCTGGACACGAATGTCTTGATTTCTGCCTTTGTATTTGGTGGAGCTGCGGGTCGCCTGCTTGAAAAACTTTTCGATGGCGACTTTGAACTGCTTGTCTCTGACTATGTAGAAAAAGAATTTTGCTCTAAGATTGAAGAAAAGTGGCCTACCAAATTTGGCGAAGTGTATTCTTTGTATAAAGAACTTCCTTTTGTCTTTTGTAAAAGTTCTAGCATGAGAGAAGGCTCTCTGCGAGATCCTAAAGATATACCGGTGTTGAGCGACGCCTTATTTCATCAAGTCGATGTAATCCTAAGTGGAGACAAAGATTTCCTTGAAGCGGATTTAGAATATCCTCTTGTACTTTCTCCGGCGATGATGCTCGAGTTTTTGGAGATAGATTAGCATTCATTAATCTCGTTACGGTGAAAAAATGGAAAAAAAGGACTTAAACAAACGTTTTTATGATTTCGCGTACAAGTTTTTAATAAACAATACGCAAGAAGGAATTAACGAGAAAATAGTTAAGTCATATTTAACAGTATCTGAACCAGAAGACAATTGCAAAACTATAAGCGAAGTCTTTTATAGGATGCTTGTTTCTGCTCAAAATAGACAAATGTTAGTGAATGTTATAGGTGGTCGCATTGGTGGTGTTAAAAACTTGCGCAAAGTATTAAGTAATTTTGATGTTCACTTTGTACAAAAAAAGTACTCTAACAATAGCATCAAATTACTCAATGATATTGAAGAAAATCTTTGTTTAGAAGGTAAAATTCGAAAAACAGAAAAGAGTATTTGGCCACAGTATTGCAAAACAATCATCTCTATTGCAAATTTTTTATCGCAGTTTAGTAATTATGAGGATTTCCTAAATTGGATTAATGCATTTTATAATGACAAAAAGTCAATGGCTGCTTTACCTTTAATTATTTCTGAGGAGATTTTTGGATTTAAATTTGCTCTTGCGTGCGACTTTTTAAAGGAACTAGGGCTTACTAATTACGGAAAACCCGATGTCCATGTAAAAGAAATATTGATTGCCTATAATTTTATTTCTGCAAAAGCGTCTGACTATTCCGTGCTAAAGACAATGATAGAGATTTCTAAAGATGCCAATGTTTCTTGTTATGTTTTTGACAAAGTGCTTTGGTTAATTGGCAGTGGTAGATTCTACAATCATCAAAATTTTGGAAAAAATGGGCGCATTGGAAAAATGAAATCTGATTTTATAAAATTGGCAAGGGATTTTATAAATAACAATTCATAATAAACTCCCCGCGCATTTTAAATTGCACGGGGAGAATTTTTTAAGGCGCGGGTGCGCGACTTTCGCGATTAATAACGGTAATGATCAGCCTTGTACGGGCCTTCCACGGGCACACCGATGTAGTCGGCCTGGGCCTTGGTGAGGGTCGTCAGGTGAACACCGAGCTTTTCGAGGTGGAGGCGTGCGACCTTTTCGTCGAGGATCTTCGGGAGTGTATAGACGACGCCGCTTTCGTACTTGATGCCAGCGACAGTCTGCTTGCCCTGGGCATTGAGCCAGAGGTCGATCTGCGCAATGGTCTGGTTCGTGAAGGAGGCACTCATCACGAAGCTCGGGTGGCCGGTGGCGCAGCCGAGGTTCAGCAGACGGCCTTCGGCGAGCACGAGGATGCTGTGGCCGTCGGGGAAAATCCATTCGTCGTACTGCGGCTTGATTTCGTTACGCTTGATGCCCGGAATCTTCTTGAGGCCGGCCATGTCGATTTCGTTGTCGAAGTGGCCGATGTTNNGCGCGGTGCTTCATCTTGCTCATCTGGGCGGCGCTGATGATGCCGGTGTTGCCGGTGGTGGTCACGAAGATGTCGGCGTAGCTAACCACTTCGTCGAGGGTCTTGACTTCGTAGCCTTCCATGGCGGCCTGGAGTGCGCAAATCGGGTCGATTTCGGTGATGATCACGCGGGCGCCTTGACCGCGCAGGGACTGGGCGCAGCCCTTACCCACGTCGCCGTAGCCGCACACGACTGCAATCTTACCAGCCATCATCACGTCGGTGGCGCGGTTGATGCCGTCGATGAGGGAGTGGCGGCAGCCGTAGAG
>LVAE01000005.1:0-27604 GCA_001603905.1 Fibrobacterales bacterium Fibro_02 | reverse complement strand
GTCACGGAATCGTTCACGTTGATTGCCGGGAACTTGAGGCGGCCGGCCTGGGCCATCTGGTACAGGCGATGCACGCCGGTAGTGGTTTCTTCGGAAACGCCGCGGAGAGTTTCGCGGGCGCGGGTCCACTGCTTCGGGTCCTTCTCGAAAATCTTACGGCACGTGGCGAGGAACACTCCCCATTCTTCGCTGTCGGTGGCCGGGTTGAATTCAGGCACCTTGCCGGCGTCTTCGAATTCTGCACCACAGGTCACGAGCATGGTGGCGTCGCCACCGTCGTCCACGATCAAGTCCGGGGTCTTGCCGTCAGGCCACACGAGGGCGCGGGCGGTGTTTTCCCAGTAGTCTTCCAAGGATTCACCCTTCCAGGCGAACACAGGCACGCCCTGCGGATTTTCCACAGTGCCCTTCTTGCCCACCACCACGGCGGCAGCAGCGTTGTCCTGCGTACTGAAAATGTTGCAGCTCACCCAGCGCACGTCGGCACCGAGGTCCACGAGCGTTTCGATGAGGATCGCGGTCTGCACCGTCATGTGGAGGCTACCCATAATACGGGCGCCCGCGAGCGGCTTCTTGCCTGCATATTCCTTGCGGAGAGCCATCAGGCCCGGCATTTCAGTTTCGGCGAGGTCGAGTTCCTTGCGGCCTTCAATCGCAAGGTTAATGTCCTTAATTTTGTATTCCATGTTATATCCTTTTTTATGGCACGATTCTTGCGAGCCTGAACAAGCCACACTCGTGCAGATTCTTATTTATGCATAAATATAGTTATATGCATAAAATTAGTCAAGACTCCCCCGCCCAGGAATGAAAAATACCCCGCATTTTTCTTGCGGGGCATCATTTTCAGAGTCTTTTCAGGAAAGAACTACCTTCTCAGGACAATCCGGCGTGCAGCCTCTCCCTGGATACGCAGGTAGTAGACGCCATTGTTCACGCCATCCAGCAGAACCGATTCACCCATAGAGGCGCGGCCCGAAAGCAGGCGCTTGCCCTTCAGGTCAAACAGCGCATAGGCGACATTCTCACCATCTACAACCGTAAAGCTCAAGTTGCCCTCACCCATAGCGACCTTGGAAGGCTTAGCCATAGCGAGTACCGGAAGCGGAGTCGTATGTTCTTCCACCGACGGAATAGAATCTATCGCCAGCATGTACAAGAAGGCGAAGGCCTTCTCGCGAACGGAATCCGCATACACGATTTCGTTGCCGAGCTCATCGATACGGGTCGAATTGTAGAATTCATGCTTCAGTTCCTGACCGCGCGGAGCATAGAATTCATGATAGACCTTGTTCTCCGTCAAGATGGAATCGATAATGTAGCTTCCGTAAAGGGTCGGCGTATGAATCTGGAAATCCATTCGGCTCAAGGCCGGATTGTCACCCACCATCCTTCTTGCATCGGTAACTGCGTAACCTTCAGCAAAGGGCATCACGTAGTCGCTGTCACCGTGGGCCAGGAACACGGGCACCTTGCTGTTCTTGACGATTTCCTTGTCATGAACGGCACCCCACAGGGCAACCACGCCATTGGCGATTCCATCCACCCCTTCTTCCTTTACGCCATATTCATCCAGCTCGCCCAGTTCCACATAGTCCCTGTCTTCCGGGTTGATGTAGACCGGATAATCCGACCTCTTCTGGCCGTAAATATTTTCAAGGGCCATCATGCCGCCGGCACTGTTGCCCACCACAAAAATCTTATCCGGATCAATCCTCAACTCCTCGGCATGCACCCTCAGGTAGCGCACCGCGGCGTTAATGTCCTGCATGGCCCGATAGACCGTACGCGAAAAGTCAACACTATCGATAATCGCGGTATTATCATACGTTTCGGTGCTGAGTCCCGCATCTTCATTGTTGACCACTTCCATCAAGACACCCAGGCGGTAATCAAGCGAGGCCGTCACAAAGCCCCTGGCCGCCAAGGAATCCACATAGGCGACCGCCTTGGAAGTCCTATCATCGTACTCTCCCGCGATAAACGCACCACCGTGCGACACAAGAACCACGGCGCGCTTTTCGGCATCGTCATCCTTGGGCTCGAAAATATCCATCTTCAACGGGGATTCTTCGAACTCTTCGTCAAGGTAGAAGTACATCATCGGAACATCCATCCCCAAAACCCGTCCCATCATAATCAACTGCGTCAATGTGCAGTAATTATCATACTCTGTTTCAATGGTATGGGTTAAGAACGGAACATTCTCGGCAACAGTCACCGTCCTAGCCTCGCTGACCTCGAACAAGCGGTCCTTGTAGCGTACCCCATCGGCAAAAGTTGCTGTAGCAAAGGAGGCACAGAAAAGTGCCGCCAAACCTAATTTGGAAACCATAAACACCTCGGTTTAAATTTTCTCTTTCTCTGTAAACCAAATTTAACATCTTGTAGCCAATGCGTCAAGCAACTTACATACAAAAAGTCCCGCGACTTCTCGCGGGACTACTTATTAAACAAGTTGTTCCTTCAGACCACTAAAGCTTGCAGGCGCCCTTGGCGGCCAATTCCGCAGTACAGTTGCAACCACCGTCCGTGCATTCAATCGTCTCAAGTTCATCACCGGCCTTGTACGTGGACCAGTCCGTGTGCCATGCGTAGTTGTTGCTCTTGGTGGGGTTGAGCGTTGTCATGTAATGGTCAACCAGGTACTGCGGGCATTCCACTTCTTCCCAGTGGTAGGTCGGGTTGTCAGCCGCCATATACCAGTCCGCAAACCAGTGGCAACCGCGCAGCAAGTTGGGGAATCCGGCATTGCCGAAAGCGGCGTCGCACATGTCCCTCACGCACTGCTGGTACTTTTCAAGCGTGTTGTCGTAACCGAGCTTGCTCTGGCACTCCGTGAGGAAACCTCCAAAGCCTGCACCCCAGTTGATATTCGCACCGTTCACCTGCGTAGAGAGAGCATCGAAAGCGCCTACGCCACCACCCGGAACCATCAAGTCAAACTGGCCATTTTCCACGTCGTGACCGATGTTGGACGTCATCACGACAATGTGCTTGCCCTTGAGCGCCTTGTGCGTTGCCTTGGCGGCGTTGTTCGCGCTAGCATCCTTGAAGCTTCCATCATACTGCAAGTGGAAACACTTGCCGCAGGTCGTCTGGGTACCGGGACCAGCCACGTAAGCGTAAGAGAGCGTGTCGTTCAGGGCGATAGGCGCCATGTCGGTGCAGGTGAACACACCCGCGGCCCCCACTTCGCAGGCACTCGTGGTACCTTCGTAGCCCATCCAGTACTGCTGTACTGCATGGCCGAGTGTAAACGTCGGGACTTCCACGTCGTGTATGTTGCAGTTACGGGCGGTCGTTCCGCCTGCCACATAGGATTCCTGCGTTGTCGTATCGGTCTTGCCTTCTTGTCCATTACTAATCCAGGAGCAGTGCGGCTTACAGGCATCCCAGTAGCGGCTGTTCCAACCGGTCTGAGAGTTGCTCAAGATGTTCTTGGTGTATTCCGGAGAAGGCGGACCATAAGACTCGATCGTCGGGAATCCGTCGGGCCCAATATCAGGGTCCGTATTCACGGAGCTGCTGCTTTCGTCAAGTGGAGTCGTGGTCGTGTCGTTCGGATTCACGCTTGTCGAAGACTTCGGAACGAACGGGTCTTCGGGATTGGTCGAGGCAGAAGAACCCGGGTTGAGCGGATCGTTACCAGCCGAAAGCCCCGGATCCTGCGGATCTGCCGAAGCGGAACTCAGAATGGTCAACTCGCCCGTCTGGGGATCAATCACGGCATTCGCCTTGCAAGGGGTCAAGGTATTCAAGTCAATACCGCTCACAGCAGGCACGCCATCCAGTGTCATAATGGAGCCATCGACAAAGACCGCAACCGGATTTCCCGCGGCATCGGTGACTGCTCCATCAGCATAAATCACCCAGTAGCCGTTACCGGTATCGAAAAGCCACGTGTCTGCAGCCGACACGACTCCGTTGCAGGGGCTATCGACAGCAGGAGAAGTACTCCCCGACGAGCCAACGCCGCCAATGGCATCGGCCGCCTTCGTTGCAGCATCGTCGCCGCAGGCACAAATCATGGCGACCGCACCGGCCGCAATCATCGTCTTGAACAGTTTACGTTTCATACAACCTCTTTTTTACGCCAACCCAAACTTTGGCAATTTACACCCTAAAAATAAATTCTCATCCCTGAATTTCAAAGTAAAAACAGGTTACAAATTCATTAAATGTTCACGAAGTGTGCGCAAAACGGGAAGAAGAGTAACAAAAAAAGGCCTGCACCGAGTGCAAGCCTTTTAGATCCTTATATAGCGGGAGGATTAGTCCCTGAACTTCACCTGCTTGGTGCCAGCGACGACTTCGCCGATCTGCACCCACTTTTCGCCCTTGGCTTCGAGGTGTGCGGTGACTTCAGCCTTGTCAGCCGGGTCAATGAAGATGAGCATGCCCATACCCATGTTGAAGGTATTGTACATCTCGTCCTTCTCGACGGAGCCTGCCTGCTGGATCAGCTTGAAGATCATCGGAGGATCCCACGTGGTACGGTCGATAATCACGTCGACATCGTCCGGCAAGATACGCGGAATGTTGCCCTGGTAGCCCGAACCCGTGATGTGGGCAAGACCCTGGATGATCTTCTTGTTGCAAAGATCGATGAGGCTCGGATAGTAGCTGCGGTGCGGCACGGCGAGAGCTTCGCCGATAGACTTGTCCATACCGTCAACAACGGTGTCGACCTTGTAGCCGGCCACGTCGAACAGCACCTTACGGGCGAGCGAATAACCGTTTGTATGCAAACCGGTAGACGGGAGACCGAGAATGATGGTACCCGGCTTGATCTTCTTGCCGTCGATGATGTTTTCGCGTTCCACGACACCCACGATGGTACCGGAAATATCGTAGTCGCCCGGACCGTAGAAGCCCGGCATTTCAGCGGTTTCGCCACCGATGAGCACGAGGTCGTTTTCGCGGCAGGCCTTGGCCATACCGGCAACGAGCTTGTCCATCACGCCCGGTTCCAGACGGCCGGTAGCCACGTAGTCCAGGAAGAACAGCGGACGTGCACCCTGGACGAGAATGTCGTCGCAGCAGTGGTTCACGATGTCCTGACCCGGAAGTTCGTGCGTGCCCATTTCGATGTCGACCTTGAGCTTGGTACCCACGCCATCTACGGAGCTCACGAGGACGGGGTCCTTCATGCCAAGGTGGTTCAGCGTAAAGAGGCCACCGAAGTTGCCCACGTCGCCCAAAACGCCCTGGTTGAATGTAGTACGTACGGATTTCTTGACACCGACCATTGCTTCGTCGGCACGTGCCAAGGACACTCCTGCGTCTGCGTAATTCATCTTTTATCCTTTGCCCTAGCGGGCATCTTTTCGCCCTTAACGGGCATTTTGTTTTTCATCAATATTTCTGAGCGCATCCAAAATGAGGCTAGTGGTATCGGACATCTGGTTGATGTTCACGATATCCGGCATCAGGTGCGTATCGAGCTTGAACAAAGTCTCGTCGCCCCACGACAGCATCTTTTCCAATGCGTCCGGCCCTGCCAGTTTGCCACACTTGGCGCAGCAGATACGGCCTTCCTGGAATGCAATAAATCCCTTTTCGCCGTTGCACTCGAACATGACCGTTCCGGTGATGCGGCTCTTTTCCATCGTCTGTGCAAAATCGATAAACGGAAGCACCTTGGCCGAGGCCAGAAGCGACAGGCGTTCGAATTCGTCGAAAGCCTTGTTCTTCGCGCGCAGGCGGTCGGCGACCACCTTGTAAAGGTACACCATAATATTCGGGTTCTTGTCCAGGAACTTCACGAATTCCTCGCGCGGAATGTGGAGAACCGTGGCGCCCTCTTCGCCCGCAATCACGGTATTGCTCGTCGGCTCGTTACAGATAATGGACATTTCCCCGAAGCAGGCACCCGCATCGAGGGTTGCAAGCGTATTGTAGTGACCGTCGGCCAAAAGTTCGCCACAAATAAAAGCACGACCACTCTGCAACACACAGAACGAATCCCCGACGGAACCGCCGTTGATAATCACGTCGCCCGCATCGTATTCGCGGATCTGGGCATTCAAAAGCAAATAATCAGCACAATCTCTCGGAACCTGCTGCAGGAAAGGAATCCCCAGCTCATAGTTAGCCGCAATCCAATCACCAATACCTGTATGAGTCTTCATGTTCTAAAAGATAAAAATATTGCGGTACCAGTCAAATTCCTTTCGGGCAGAATCAGCCCCATTCGCTGCATTCTGTATACAGTTCCGCAAGCTCTGGAGCAGTTCGGCAGGGTATGCCACCGCCGACTCGTAAAAATCGTTTCCGCCGCCCGGTCCCTTGCGCCCATCGTTCTGGCACACGCGCTTTTCGCGAAACGCCCGAATATGCTTGATACGCGGCTCCGCGGCAAGGATGTCTTCCGCACTCGAGAACGCCCCCGGATTCACCCACACATCGGCACTGTCCGCCACAAGCATGATCTCTTCCAGCGTGAAAGTAAGTTCGCGACTGGTGTCCGATGCCCACAGGTAGCAGCCCCCCGCATCCTTGATCAGGTGCGCCGTAAAGCTGTTGCCGCCCGGAGCATACCAGACTCCGCCGTAGTTCATCCCCGCAATCACCCGAGGACAAGACTTAGACGAAAGACGAGAGACGAAAGACGAGAGAGTGTCATTGCGAGCCGAAGGCGAAGCAATCTCAACTTCTGACTTGTTGGGGGAAGTCTCCCCCTCGCTCACACGTTGTTGCTCGCTACCCTCTCTAGCGGGGTTTCCCCCCGCAACGCCCCCGGACGCCTTCAGGTACTCACGTTTACTTTGTTCGTAAATCGAATCGGCAAGCGCTTCCACGCCGAACAGTTTTCCAAACAACTTAATCCATTCAATTTTCGCGAGCGGATGTTCCTCCTGCCACTCCGAGGTCAGCATCAGCGGAATGCCGAGGCTATTAATTCGTTCGTAATCATCCTGACTGCCGCCCGTAGCAAAGTCCATCACCAAGTCCGGACGTGCCGCCAGGATCTTCTCCAGCGAAATCGACGTCCCGTTCCCAACCTCGGCGGTCTCGCCCTTCTGCACCCGCACATACAGGGCGCTATCCGCGACATACTTTCCCTCGCCCACCGCCGCAATGCGGTCCATCAATCCCAAGCGGAGCAGAAATCCGACCTGCGCCGACGAAAGCGCCACCACCCTCTTGAGCGGTACGTGCAGGACAGTCACCTTGGCATGTCCAGGCGTAAGGCTCACGGCGGACGCGCCATCCCCTTCGGCCCGCTTGCGCAACAGGAACTGCTTGACCAGCGTGTCACGCCCCACGACCGAGCGGATCTCCAGCAGGTTCTCGTCACAGAGGTTGCCCATTTTCAGGTACCTGGCATATTCCAGGGTTGCAAGTTCGCCGCACCCGTCCGACTTTTTACCGGTCTGACCGTCGTTTCCGCAACCCGAACACAGGAGCACCAAAATCGCCCCGAGGAGCCCCAAAGTGCCCCTCGCGACCGTTTTTCCACAAAAATTCAACATTTTAAGTCCCAAAAAAGATCGTAAATCGTTGATTTTTAACATCTTATGCATTTTTTTGTGCCAAAAACCCAAAACATAATGTATTTTATATGCCGTATACTAGCAACGGAATCTTTTATGAAGACAAAGATAGCCTCTTTTTTGAGCATCGTGGCCTTGAGCCTGCTCACACTCACCACCGGCGCCTTCGCCGATGTCGAAGAAGGTTTTTACGAAAAGGACCACGTCCGCGGGTTCATTTCGATTGGCGCGGACTACCGCGGCATGCGTAGCGAATTCCAGCGCTACGTGAACACCATGGCTTTCAAGAACTGGGGCCATCAGAGAGATGCATCGTACTACAACGTGAAGGACTCCGCCTGGGTCGACACGACACTCTCCTACTCCGGTTCGCTGCCGGGCTACAACAAGTTCGATGACTACTACTTCGGACTGCACGTGAACATCGGTGCCCAGTACAAGCAGTTCCTCACCTGGTTCGACATCAACTTTATGCCGATGCAGACCTCCGAACGTCCCGCAGATTCCTATACGGCAAGCGTAGTCGCTAGTAGCGACATCGCCGATAACGCCTCTCCCAAGAAGATCTACCCGACCCTCTACGATGTTGAATGGTTCACCTACGGCGCCGACTGGATGTTCGGCTGGAAGCTCTTCGGCGAGCACACCTTCATCAACCTGATCCCCTCTGTCGGCTTCGGCTTCAACATCATCAACTTCCACTACGCTTCCAACTTTACCCTTGAAGAACGCGACAACCCAGAACACACCGAAATCGTGCGAGACCGCTTCTACAGCACCATGGCAACGACCTTGACCGGCGAACTTGAATTCCGCATCGAACTCGGACGCCTCGGCCTGGGTGGCTACGGTGGATACCGCTTCGTGCGCTACAACGATCCCGATATCGAAGGCTTCACCAACTTCAAGGGCAAAAACGAAACCGACAACGTCGGCGATACCTGGTACCTCGGCGTCCGCGCTACTTGGTACTTCCTCTCCCAGTGGGAAAAGAAGCAAGCAGACAAACTGTAATACAGACGACCGTTCGTGCTCACTGCCGCTAGGCAATACGAACGTACTCGCAGCATTCACCCGCATTTAAATGCGGGTTTTTGTTTATCGTGCCGCATCCCCAGAACGAACAACGGCAGGCAGTCCGCTTGAGGTCGGACCGCCCACCGTCGCCTGTGGTCGAGGAATTTTGAAGGCGACCTAGCTCTTGCGGCCAGGCGCAGAATGGCTCCGCTCAAAGGGATGCTCGCACTGAAAAAAGAACCCGCTCGGTCCCTGCTTCGAATTGGGTGTCCTGTCGACGACCTTCTCCATGGCCACGTAATGGGCGCACCTGTCCCTGAGACACGGGTCCGTCTTCCAGTAGATGTTGCGCTTCGCCTTGGGGTACACGAAGCTCCAGCCCAGCAGCAGGGTGGGTACTCCCATCAGCCCGAGGCGGCTCGGGAGCGGGGCGAACTGCCCCTGCGTACTGAAAAGCACCACGGCATCCAGCTTGCGGTAAACCGCGAACAGCAGCGCATCTTCCATCAGCGCCATGTTCGGTCCAAGAGTTCCTTCGACCGGAGCAGTCGGATTGAAATGCACGCTGTATCCCGCCTGCTCCAGTTCATGCTGCAAGCGGATGGATCCCTCGTGGTATTCCCTGTAGATATGCGGGTTTCGGTAAGGGTGATAGTAATGCGCCTCAAGCTCAAGGTCGCGGTATTTCCCCGCCTCAAAATACTTGAGCGACTGCATCTGCACCCACGACTTCAGGCTCCTGAAATCCAGCTGTGAACGGAACCGGTGATGGTTCCTGTAATACTCGTTGACCTTCTTCAGCGTATATCCGTCAAGAAAGAACCCGACGCGCAAAGGCTCCATGGCATAAACCTCCGTAAAAGACGTGCCTATTCCTTAACACGCTTTTTTCAGGAGCCCACGAGGCCTTTTTACGGTAAAATTTTATAAACAAATTAAAAAACGCCGATTCCATTTCAAAATCGGCATCGACGAATCAAAGTAACTTTCTTTTTTCCAGGTCGTCCATCAGCGAACCGGGCATCCAGCCCTTGAGCGCCTTGAACTTCGGGCTGTCCAGCTTCTTGCGCCATTCCGCGCCCTTTTCCTTCTTTCCCGCATCGTGATAGATGCGGACCAGGTTCAGCACCGAGCACCAGTAGCGGATACTTTCACCGGTGCGCTTCAAGTAATCGGCGGCGCTCTTCTCGTAGATTCCTGCCGCCTCGTCGTAGCGCTGCAGGCGATAGAGCATGTCCGCCTTAATCTGCAGCATCACAGGATTGTCTGGCGCCTTCGAAAGGCCGCGCTCGGCAAGCTTGAGCCCCGTCGAGAAGTCTTCCTTGTCGTAGTGCATCCAGATTAGCGGCGTCAGGAACAGCGGCCAGAAACGCTCGGATTTCTTCGATGCACTGTCGAGTGTCGCAAGGTACGCCTCGCGGTTATCCGACTTGAACGGCACCCAGCTGAAACTCTTGTCGATGTAGTAGGCGTAAATCGCGAAGAACGCACGCGCCTCGAGCTCCTCGGAATCCTCGAAGGCCTTCGCCGCAGAACGCGTCGTCATGGCCCCTTTCACGGAATGCCCCGTCTCGCCCTGCACATAGCCCATCTCGAACCTGCGGAGCGCATCCCAGAGGCCTTCCGTCTTGCATTTCTCGAGCAGCTGGCCCGCCTTCTGCAGGGCCGCCGTGTCGCCCTTGTCATCGTAAACACTGATGCGCACGATGTTTTCCAGGACACAGCCCGCCCCCTCGTTTTCGGCGCGGAGCTTTTTCGCGAGCTCCAAGGCATCGCCGTAGCGGAGCGCCATCGTCGCAGACGTCGCCTTGACCCACAGGTCGTTCTGGCCCGCGGACAACTTGAGCGATGGGACTTCTCCCGCCCAAATACAGGCCGCACATAGGGCAACCATCGTCAAAATTCGCAAAAACATCGGCACAAAGGTAGAAAATAGGAGTGGGAAAAGCGCAATATTTCCTGCATTATCGCCCGCATTTACATACAAATCTGTTGATAAACTATGGATAAAGTTCCTTCGTAAACAATTTATTCACACTTCATCAGGCCACCAGACAGTCTCTTTCGCGCTATCCGTGACCCGCCCAAACGATATTTTTTATTCCAAGTTGGAATAATCATCGCAGGCCCTAATTTTTACAACAAAGGAAATTTCCGAATCCATAGACTGTTGATAATCAACGAGTTACGATTTCGAACCTTTGAAAAACGCCCAAATCTTAC
This sequence comes from Fibrobacterales bacterium Fibro_02, assembly GCA_001603905.1. GTDB lineage: Bacteria > Fibrobacterota > Fibrobacteria > Fibrobacterales > Fibrobacteraceae > Fibrobacter. Next base: position 16,865 of record LVAE01000005.1, on the reverse strand, counting down.
AAATTTCGCAAAATTACAAAAAGATGTTATTTTCGTCCCTTTTCCCAAAGCACCTTGCCCGACAAATAAAAAAAATCTATAACTAGGTTTAGAAATAAACAACTTTTCAACATCTCAACAACAAATAAACATGTAGCGCACCAAACAACTAACGGTATCGAAAAAAAAGACGGAGGTCTTATGAAGCTCTTCCATAAAACATCTGCACTGTCATTCTACATGATCCATTCCGGCTTCAAGGCATTCAAGGACCGCGTGAAAGCCGAACTGGACGCAACGGGTGGCGGCAACCTGGACGACCTTCTGGACGATGACCGCCTGCACACATTCTACCGCAACGGTGATTCTCCCGACTACGTCGCAGCCTCCCTCTGCCCTTCCTGCGAAGAAGACTGAGCCTCGGCAACGACCCGAATGTATTCTCTCCTCCTAGAAACAAAAATTCCGCAGCACTACGCTGCGGAATTTTTATTCAATCTCATTTTGCGAAACTAGAGTCTCGCAACTTGGAGTCGCGCCACTTATTTAGCGGGGCAGCCTTCCACCGTCTCGAACTTACCCTTGTTCACGGTCACGATCTTCGCGTTGGTGTTCACGCCGCGCTTGAACTTGATCTCGCCGTAGACGCTCGGGAAGTTAGCCGTATTGTTGATGGCGTTGGTCAGGCTGTTCGGCTTCTTCGCAAGCGAGCTGAACACGATGTTCGCCGCGTCATAGCTGAGGCCGCTCACCTTGTCCTCGCCAGGTTCGTCGCCCCAGCGTTCCTTGAAGTCGCCCACGAACTTCTTCAGGTTCTCGTTGTTGCCGTCCATGTCCATGGCCGGCACGCTGAAGTAGGAGCTGTCCACCTGGCGCTTGCCCTGGATCAGCAGTTCGCGGCCGTACCAGCCGGATGCACCCAGCAGCACGCCCGAAATCTTGTTGAAGACCACCTGGCCCGCCATGAGGCCCGCATCGCCCGGGTTCGTCGCCGGAATAAAGATTCCCGGAATGTTGAACGTGGAATCCTGCATGTAGAAGCGGCGCTCCTTGGCGTTCACCGCGTCAAGGTCGGCGGCTCCGCGCGCAATGTTCTGGCGGCGGTTCAGTTGTTTGAAACGCACGTCACGAAGCAGGCTGAATTCGGTCTTGTAGTCAGGACGGCCTTCCTCGTAGTTGCGGAAGGCGACCACAGATCCGCCACGGCGTTCCACGGCCTGCGTAAAGCTCTGAGACATCGAGGCGCCATAGCCGCCCAGCGGGCTGAGGACAGCGAATTCGCGGATGGAAAGGCACTTGGTCGCAAAGTCCGCGATGCTCTTCGCAAGGTTGTCCATGGTGATGTTCACCTGGAAAATATTCGGTCCCATCTTCGCGATGCCGTCGTCGGTAGCCGTCGGGGTAAGCATCGGGATGTTCTGGAAGTTGCTTCCGAGCCATGCGGCAACGGTCGCCGCGGGGGCGCTCATGATAGGTCCAATCACGGCGACAACGCTGTCCTGGTTCACCGCCTGCTGCGTACGGAGCAGCGCCTGGGCGGCATCCGCACGGGTATCCGCCACGCGCAGGTTCACCTTGCCCTGGAGCCCCGCCTTTTCGTGAGCGAGAATGACACCCTGGATAGCCGCGGCTCCGAACTCCGCGAAGTCACCCGACAGCGGCGCAAGCACCAACACCGTCGGCATGCCCGCACCCTGGCCTTCCAGCGATTCTAGGCCCCTTTCAGCCGTATTGGAAAGGTTCTCCGCTACCCCACCGGCCAAAACCTTCTTGTACCAGTAGCGGGCGGCGCGGTAGCGCCTGGAGTTCTGGCATTCGCGGCCGATCTGCAACTGCAGCCAGCCGATAACGTCCTTGTCCACCGGATACTTTTCCAGGAGCGCCTGCAGCTGGTCCGCCGTCAAAAGGGAAGCGGCAATCGTCTGGATGGCGACTTCCTTGGTGCGGCTCTTCGCAGCGGGATTCTTGGTGTAGGCGAGAATGCGAAGCATCGATTCTACGCCCTCGTACACGTTGCCGCGTTCCGCCATCACGATGGCGTTCGCAAGTTCCATGCGTTCGCGGTAGGCCGAGTTCACGTAGTATTCCAGGAACCTCGAAGAAAGCTTCAGAGCCTCGTCGCGCTTGTGGTCGCGCATATAGCATTCGGCAAGCATCACGGCGGCCTTTTCGCCTGCGGGCTTACGGAAGCTGGACTTGTAGAGCTTCTGCAGGGGGGCAACCGCCTCGGCGCACCTGCCATTCTGGATGAGCGATTTTGCCTGGGCGATTTCGTCTTGGGCAAACAGGGAGGTCGCAAGGCCTGCGGCCAAAACAAACGGTAAAAGACGTTTCATATTAAGATTCCGCGGCGGACTGAACCACCTCGTGTTCTTTCTTGATTTGCTTCTGGAGGGACTCGGGCAGTTTCGCCCAATCAATGACATCGACACGGAACGGAAGTCCACTATCGACGAAGGCCTTCTCGATGGCCGTCATCACTTCGAAGGAAAGGGGCTTTTCGGAAATCACCACCAGTTCCAGTTCCGTTTCAGGAGTCAGGTCCACCCCCGACACACGGGCGCCATGGGCCCAGACTTCCATTCCTTCGAAATGGAGAGCGAGGATCCTCTGGACCTTTTCCAAATGATCAGATTCAATGCATAAAGCCATATCGACCCAAATATAGTTAAATGGGGGTCGAGCATTCCCGCTACTTTTCCACTACATGGCCCGAAAGTTCCCTAAAATCGTCTTTTTTGTATAAAGTAACTCCCGGGGACACCAGGTGGAACACGGACTGTTCCGCGAGGGTGGCAAGGCTGAATTCGAAAGAATCCAGGCGGAAACGGTAGCTGTCGGTAGAATTGTCGAAAGACACCATGTAGGGTGGCCGCGCAAGCTCGCCACGGTTCACCATCGAAAGGAGTTCCACCCCCACACGGTCGTTCACGACCACCCACGCGTCCACAGGCGGCAGGTTCGCGACAAGCGAAAACAGTATTCGGCAAAAATGCTCGTGCGCGCCGGATTCCTGCATAAAGTCGAACGGGCTCGCATGCGTCGCGTCTGTCGCCTCGACCACCTTGAGTCCCACCTTCTTGAGCCCGCGCAGGCGATCCACCGACCACATGCTCATGTGGTAAGGCGATACAAAGGCGATACGCTCCATCCCCTTCTTCTTCAGGAAATGCCCCACGGCACGCCCCGGGAAATCTCCGAAAGCCAGGTTGAAGAATGCGTAACGCTTTTCCTTCTTTAAAGCCCGCGGAATGTCGTAGAGCGGATGTTCCCACCACACCGATACCGGAAACCGCGTGCTCGCCAGCAAAGCGAAGAGCCGGTTGACATTGAACACCAGCATGGTCGAGACGATTGCGCCGAAACACTCGCTGCAGTCCTCGAGCCTTACACGGTTCCCGGCCGCATCCAGGAAAACCCCGTCCTTTTCGAAATAGCCAAGCGCCCGGACCCTCAGGCCGCTGCGGCGCGCCTCGTCGTACACCAGGCGCATGAACGTGAGTTCACGTTCGCCGAGACCGTTAAAGTCCCCGTTCGGGTTGCAGCGCATCACCAGGAGGATTTCCTTCTGGCTAAGCGAATCGGGCCTGGTGTTCCTGAAGTAGTAGCGGCCACGCCCCCTGCGGTCAAGAACGCCGCGGTTGCGCAACATTTCGAGGGTACGGCTCATGGACCCCGGCGTAGTCGCGTAAACCGAGCAGAGGTCCTTTATCGAGGGGAGCGTGCTGTCTGCCGAAATCTTGCCGGATTTCCAGTCTTCTAGAAGCAGGCGCTCCAGCCGTTCGGTCTCGCGTTCGTCCGGCTCTACCACGATCTCGGGTTTCTTTCCCCAGAAATAGCCGTTGCCGTGTTCCCCGTAAATCCTGCCCTGCTCCACCAGCCTCTTGTACGCCTGGAAAACGGTAAACGTCGATGCCCCCGAAGACGCCGCCACCTTTCGCACCGACGGAAGCCTTGCGCCATCCTTGAATCCGGAAGATTCAATCCACCTGCAAAAATCGTCGACCGTCACCGAACACCTCCCGCATCATTTGGAACAAATTCCGAACGAACTTGACATGGCGAACATACGCGAAATAACACTAGATACACTTTAGCATTAATATACACTATTTATTGCGAATATGCAAGCATCGCGACCTATCTTTAATAAAGTAAAACAATATCACCGGCGTTTAACGCCAATCGGGGTTTATATGAACAAGAAACTATTCCTCTCTATGTGTGTCGCTCCCGTAGCGGCAATGGCATTCCAGGTCGGCGCATGGGTCGGCGGCCCGGGACAGTACCCGCAGCCCACGCAGGAAAACGTGCAGGCGTTCCAGGATCTGCAGGGCTCGCACGTCGACCTCATCAGTTACTTCGCGCTCTTCGACATTAACGACTGGAACGCAACCGAAGAATACGCCAACGTCGCCAAGGAAAACGGTTCCACGCTGGTGGTCACCTGGATGGCGAACGGGTACGGCGCCCAGGACTTGGTCGACGGCATGGCCGACAGCTACATCCGCGACTACGCGAAGGGCGTCAAGAACTACGGCGAAGAAATCTGGCTCAGGCCGCTCCACGAAGCGAACGGTGACTGGTACGACTGGGGCGTGGGCAAGGCCGGCGCCGGCAACACCGACGCGAACGTCGCCGAGGCATTTCGCCATATCGTGAATATCTTCCGCGAAGAAAATGTCACCAACGTAAAGTGGGTGTGGACGACGAACGCCTCGAATGCAGGAAAAGGATCGACGCTCACCGGCAACTATCCCGGCGACGAATACGTCGACTACATCTCCATCGACGGTTACAACTGGGGCAAGTGCCAGAGCTGGTCCAACTGGCAGACCTTCTCGCAGGTATTCAAAAAATCGTACGACGCACTCGCCAAGATCGACAAGCCGCTCTTCATCGCCGAAATCTCGAGTTCCGAACTGGGCGGAAACAAGGCCGAATGGATCACCGACATGTTCGAGCATTTCGCCACGGACTTCTCCCGCGTATTCGCGGTGATGTGGTTCAGCCAGAGCAAAGAAGACAACGAAGGCGACTGGGCGCTCAATACCTCGCAGGCCGCCGTTGATGCCTGGAAGGCCGGTATCGCCAAGATGAAGGCCGCTAACCCCGACAACGGAACCGCCATCAAGCCTGTCGGGAGGGCCGCAAACAGCTCCTTTCGCCTGCAAGACGGCAAGCTCTACATGCAAACAAGCAAAGCGCTAAGGGCAAGCGTCGTGCAGTTCGACTACCAGGGCCGCATTTTGTGGCAAAGCGCCGTACAGCACTTTACCCCGGGCGAACACGCCATCGACGTACCCGACACCCATGCGCGGAGCATATACAGACTAAACGTGGTACGATAAATGACGACAAGGGAGGGCAAGTCCTCCCTAACACCCTCCCGGCACGTCGAACCACCGTTCGACCGTGAGCGCCTTACGGCGCTAATTTTGTATAACAGAAAAGCTCCGCTTTTAGAGCGGAGCCTTCCTCTAGGATAATTCCGTGCTAATGCAAGAATTAGAAACGGAAGTGGGCGAAAGCCTTGTTGGCTTCGGCCATCTTGTGCGTGTCGTTCTTCTTGCGGACAGCGTTGCCTTCACCGTTCTTGGCGGCAACGAGTTCGGCAGCAAGGCGGTCAGCCATGTTGGCTTCGTTGCGGCTACGGGCGGCATCAAGGAGCCAGCGGAGAGCGAGAGCCTTGGCGCGGTCCGGTGCAACTTCCATAGGAACCTGGTAGTTTGCACCACCGATACGGCGGGACTTCACTTCGAGACGCGGCTTGATGTTTTCGAGGCAGAGTTCGAACTTTTCAAGCGGAGTTTCCGGACCTTCGAGCTTCTGGCCGAGGTTTTCGAGAGCAGTGTAGACGATCTGTTCAGCGATGGTCTTCTTGCCCTGCTTCAGCACGACACCGACGAGTTCGGTAACGAGCGTGGACTTGTAACGCGGATCCGGGAGGATGGAGCGATGGAGAGCCTTTCTTCTTCTAGACATAGATTACTTCCTTTCCTTACTTCTTGGCCGGAGCGGCACCTTTCTTCTTAACACCGTACTTGGAGCGGCCGTTCTGACGACCGTTCACAGCCTGGGTATCCAAAGTACCACGGATGATGTGGTAACGAACACCGGGGACGTCCTTCACACGACCACCGCGGATGAGCACGATGGAGTGTTCCTGGAGGTTGTGGCCTTCGCCAGGAATGTATGCGGTCACTTCCATCTTGTTGGAAAGACGCACACGGGCGATCTTACGAAGAGCAGAGTTCGGCTTCTTCGGGGTGCTGGTGTACACGCGGGTGCAAACACCGCGCTTCTGGGGGCAGGACTTCAAGGCCACGGAAGCGGTCTTGTTGCTGATCTGTTCGCGTCCGTTACGGACGAGCTGTTGAATAGTTGGCACTGTTAATCTCCTAGATTTTGGAGTGCAAATATAGTTTCTTTTTCCAAGTTTTTCAAGTACTTAGGGTTAATTCTCCGAATCTTCATCGTCATTGATGCCGATTTCGTTATCCAGCATCTGGATTCCGTTGTCGGAAGAGTCATCAAATTCGCCCTGAATACCCATCATAGGCCGAGCCGCGGCATCCAGTTCGGCATCAGCATCCACCACCTGGACGTTCCTCAGGTGGCGTGCGCCAGTACCGCACGGGATAAGACGACCCATAATCACGTTTTCCTTAAGACCCAAGAGCGGGTCTACGCTACCTTCGATGGAAGCGCGGGTAAGGATCTTTGTGGTTTCCTGGAACGAGCAGGCAGAAATGAAGCTGTCTGTCGCCAAGGAAGCCTTCGTGATACCAAGGAGCATCGGCGTGAAGGTCGCCGGAGTCTTGCCGACAGCCGTCAACTGATCGTTGATAGCGCGCAGACGGGCCTTGGAAATTTCTTCGCCCGGAAGCAGTTCGGAGTCTCCGGAATCCTTGATGCGAACCTTACGCATCATCTGGCGGACGATACATTCGATGTGCTTATCTGCGATAGCCACACCCTGCAGGCGGTACACCGCCTGGATTTCGTTCACCAAGTGACGCTGGACCTCTTCAGGGCCAAGGACGTCGAGGATATCGTGGGGATCCACGCTGCCTTCACTGATCTTCTGACCAATGTGGACACGGTCACCTTCGTTGACCGCCAGATGGACGCCGCGGGGAACCAGCACTTTCTCTTCCTGGTCATCCATCTTAATAAGAACAACTTGATTGTTGCGGACTTCTTCGATCTTTTCGACGAGGCCGTTGATCGGGGCGATGAACGCCTTGTTCTTCGGCACGCGAGCTTCGAAGAGTTCTGCCACGCGCGGAAGACCACCCGTAATATCGCGGGTCTTACCGGCTGCGCGCGGAAGCTTAGCCACCGTCTGACCGACGCTCACCATGTCGCCAGCCTTAACCGTAAGGATAGCGCCGTCCGGGAGCATGTAGTTACCGATCTTCACGTTGTTAGAATCGTAGATGGTAACGGCCGGGTGCAGGTCCTTCTTGCCGTGCTGCTTGTCGCTAATCACGGTCCAGGTTTCTACGCCCGTCACTTCGTCGGTTTCGGAACGGTAGGTACGGTTTTCAACCATGTCCGTAAAGACAACCTTACCAGAAACGTTACTGATAATCGGGCTGTTATACGGATCCCATTCGAACATCACGTCGCCAGCGTTCACCGTCTGGCCGTTTTCGACATGGAGGATAGAGCCGTACGGGATCTGGTAACGGCCCTTGTTGATACCGGACTTGTCAAAGATAACGAGTTCAGCCATGCGGCTGGTAACGACCTTCTGGCCTTCGTGTTCGACAGTTTCGACCTGTTCGAGCTCGATGTGGCCATCGACGGTTGCCTTCTTGTCGCTTTCGACAGTCAGACGGGAAGAAGCACCACCGATGTGGAAGGTACGGAGGGTAAGCTGCGTACCCGGTTCGCCGATGGACTGTGCAGCGAGCACGCCAACAGCTTCGCCCAGGTCAACCGGACGACCGGAAGCCAGCATACGGCCATAGCACTTGGAGCAGACACCGTTGCGGGAATCGCAGGTAAGCACGGAACGCATCTTGATGTGTTCGAGACCCGTGGCGCTGATCTTCGCGAGGTCGCGTTCGGTCACGAGTTCGCCGGCCTTGACGATCACTTCGCCAGTCACCGGGTGCTTGATGTCATCCACCGGTGCACGACCGAGGAGACGTTCTTCAAGAGCAATCACGGTATCGTCACCGTCCTTAAAAGCGGAAACTTCGATGCCGTTCGTGGTACCGCAGTCTTCTTCGGTAATCACGAGGTCCTGGCCCACGTCCACGAGACGGCGTGTCAGGTAACCAGCGTCAGCCGTCTTAAGAGCGGTATCAGCAAGACCCTTACGAGCACCGTGAGACGAGATGAAGTATTCCATCACGTTCAGGCCTTCGCGGAAGCAGGACTTAATCGGGTTTTCAATAACTTCCTGACCACCGAGCTGCTTGATCGGCTTCTGCATCAAACCACGCATACCGGACAGCTGCTTAATCTGTTCGCGGCTACCACGAGCGCCGGAGTCGGCCATCATGTAAACCGGGTTGAAGCCGTCACGGTCGCTGGAGAGCAAATCCCACTGCTTGGCAGCGACTTCGGAGGTCGTCTTGGACCAGACGTCGATCGTCTGGTTGTAACGTTCACCGTCGGTAATCACACCGTCTTCGTACAGGCCACGGATGCGCGACACCTGTTCGGCAGCCTTGTCGAGCATTTCCTGCTTTTCCTTCGGGATCACCATTTCGGCGATAGCCACAGAAGAACCGGCGCGGGTAGCCCACTTGTAACCGTTCGCCTTCAGGTCATCCAGGTAATCCACGGTCACGCGGTTACCGGTGCGGCGGTACAGGTCGTCGATGGACTTGGCGATCACCTTCTTACCGAAGGTTTCGTTGGCGTAGCCGAGTTCCTTCGGAACGAATTCGTTGAAGATGATACGACCGACGGTCGTCTTGATAACATTGTCTTCCTTAAGGGTAAGGAACTTGATCTTTTCGCCAGCCTTGACAGCGACTTCGATATTGCCATTGTCGTCGGCGGATTCGCGGAGGCACACGGCATCCTTTTCGAGGGCGCCCATGTAGACCTTCTGACCGGCCTTGAGCTTCAGATAAACGATAGCGTTCAGATCAACAACACCGTTTTCGTAGGCGCGCACGGCTTCGGCAGAGTCGAAGAAGTGCATGCCTTCACCCTTACGGGCCGGACGCGGCTTGGTCAGGTAGTACAGACCGAGCACGATATCCTGGCCGGGAACAGCGATCGGCTGACCGGATGCCGGGTGAAGAATGTTGTTCGAAGAGAGCATGAGAACGCGGCATTCGAGCTGCGTTTCGAAAGACAGCGGAAGGTGGCATGCCATCTGGTCACCGTCGAAGTCTGCGTTAAATGCAGTACAGACGAGCGGGTGGAGGCGGATTGCGTTACCTTCGATCAGGCGCGGATAGAACGCCTGGATACCCAGACGGTGAAGCGTCGGAGCACGGTTCAGCATCACCGGGTGGTCTTCGATAATTTCTTCGAGGATGTCCCACACTTCCGGACGTTCGGCGTCCACGTACTTCTTGGCGGACTTGAGGGTATAGACGATACCTTCTTCTTCCAGACGATGGATGATGAACGGCTTGTAAAGTTCGAGAGCCATGCGCTTCGGCAGACCGCACTGGTGCATGCGAAGTTCCGGGCCCACCACGATCACGGAACGACCGGAATAGTCGACACGCTTACCGAGCAAGTTCATACGGAAGCGGCCCTGCTTACCCTTCAGGAGTTCGGCGAGGCTCTTCATCGGACGGGCGGAGCCTGCACGTGCAGTGCGGCGGCCGCTGTCGAACAGCTGGTCAACGGCTTCCTGCAACATACGCTTTTCGTTGCAGAGAATCACGTTCGGGGCGCGGAGGTCGATCAACTTCTTCAAACGGTTGTTGCGGTTGATGACGCGGCGATAAAGTTCGTTCAGGTCGGACGTTGCGAAACGGCCACCTTCGAGCGGAACGAGCGGACGCAGGTCAGGCGGAATCACCGGAAGCACGTCAAGGATCATCCAGGACGGCTGGTTCGCGAGCAAGCGGGCTTCGTTCGGATAGCGGTGGCGGAAATCTTCGTAGGCGTCTGCCACGATGAAGTTCTCGTGCTTGGTCTCGTAGTCGGCCTTGAATTCGGCGACGGCTTCGGCGAGGCCACGCAGCCACGGCTGCTGGGAATCGGCCTTCATGGCCTTTTCCGGATTTTCGTAATAGCTACGGAAACTTTCGCGCTGGGACTTGAGGAAGGCGTCCACGACCTTGAGGCGCTTGAGGGCGTCGTCCTGCTTGGTCTTGGACTTGGACAGGGCCTGCGTACGGAGTTCGGCGGAAAGGGCGGTGAGGTCCACGCGGTCAAGCAGCTGCTTGATGGCGGAAGCACCCATCTTGGCGTCGAAAGTACGGCCTTCGTTGGTGAGGTCCTGGTACTGGGCTTCATCAATCAGAGCGTTCGGTTCGAGGTCGGCGTCACCCGGATCGATGACAACATACTTTTCGTAGTAGATGATGTTGTCGAGGTCCTTGGTAGAAAGGTTCAGGAGGGCGCCGATGACGCACGGCTGGTTACGGACGAACCAGGTGTGGGTCAGGGGAATAGCAAGTTCGATGTGGCCCATGTACTTACGGCGCACATTGGAGTGAGTCACTTCCACGCCGCAACGGTCACAGACGACACCCTTGTAACGGATGCGCTTGAACTTACCGCAGTTACATTCCCAGTTCTTCACCGGTCCAAAGATCTTTTCGCAGAAAAGACCATCCTTTTCAGGCTTGAAGGAACGGTAGTTGATGGTTTCGGGCTTGGTCACTTCACCATGGGACCAGCTGCGGATCATTTCCGGAGCGGCGAGGTGAATCGAAATATCGCCAGAATTGTCGCGTTCAATTTCTTCGACCATATTACTTATCTCCATTGGTCTGAATATTGAGACCCAAAGAACGAACTTCGCGGATCATAACGTTGAAGGATTCAGGAACACCCGGCTTCGGAGTGTTCTGACCGTGAACGATGGCATCGTACACCTTGGAACGGCCCTGCACGTCGTCAGACTTGACGGTGAGGAGTTCCTGCAGCGTGTAAGCGGCGCCGTAAGCTTCCATAGCCCACACTTCCATTTCACCGAAGCGCTGGCCACCGAACTGGCTCTTACCGCCAAGAGGCTGCTGGGTCACGAGAGCGTAGCTACCGATAGAACGGGCGTGGATCTTGTCGTCCACCAAGTGACCGAGCTTCAGGTAGTACATGTAACCGATCGTCACCGGGTTCAGGAAGGCTTCACCGGTACGGCCGTCATAGAGCTTGGCCTTACCGATAATCTTGTTGTTGTCCGGATCCATTTCGTAGTTCACGATCGGGTTCTTCTGGTAAGCCTTTTCAAGTTCCTTGCAGATGTCTTCGAACTTGGCACCATCGAACACCGGAGTCGTCACCTTGAAGCCGAGGGTCTTTGCGGCCCAGCCCAGGTGAACTTCAAGCACCTGACCGATGTTCATACGAGAAGGCACGCCCAGCGGGTTCAGAAGAATCTGGAGCGGACGACCGTCTTCGGTGAACGGCATGTCTTCGACCGGAACGATCTTCGAGACGACACCCTTGTTACCGTGGCGACCAGCCATCTTGTCACCGATGGAGAGGCAGCGCTTCTTCGCGATGTAGACCTTGACGCACTTGAGCACGCCCGGCTTGAGTTCGTCGCCCTTCGTGACCTTGTCGATTTCCTTTTCCATGGTGCGGGTAAGGGTATCGAGGTTGTCGCGAGCAACGAGCACGAGCGTAAGGACCTTTTCCTGGAGTTCGTCGTCGCCCACCACGAAGGTAGAAGACGGGGACACCTTGGTCACGTCGATTACGGAGAGGTTCTGTTCGGTGTAGGTCTGGCCTTCGCGAATCAGGAGTTCGTGAGTTTCGTTGTCCATGACCTTGCCGGCAGCCTTGCCGCCGAGGAGTTCGAACAAATGTTCGGAGCAGGAAGCCTTGATCTTGTCGATCTGAGCCTGGAAGTTGGCGCGGATCTCGTTGATGGTTTCCTGGTCCTTTTCCTTGCTGTTCTTGTCAGCCTTGTCCTTCTTGCTGAAGATGCGGGTTTCGAGAACCACGCCCTTCATTCCCGGAGGAGCCTTGAGGGAAGAATCGCGGACATCGCCGGCCTTTTCGCCGAAGATGGCACGGAGCAAGCGTTCTTCCGGAGAAAGTTCAGTTTCACCCTTCGGCGTCACCTTACCCACGAGGATATCGTCGGCAGTCACTTCGGCACCGACGCGGATCACGCCGTTTTCGTCGAGGTTGCGGAGAGCGTCTTCGCCGACGTTCGGGATTTCGCGAGTGAGTTCTTCCGGACCGCGCTTGGTGTCGCGGACTTCCATTTCGTATTCTTCGATATGGATAGAAGTGAAGGTGTCCTTGATGGCGAGTTCTTCCGAGATGATAACGGCGTCTTCGTAGTTGTAACCGTTCCAGGGGAGGAAGCCGATGAGGATGTTCTTACCGAGAGCCAGTTCGCCGTGGTCGGTCGACACGCCGTCAGCCAGCACGTCGCCAGCCTTCACGAAGTCGCCCACGTCAACGATCGGCTTCTGGTTGATGCAGGAATCCTGGTTAGAGCGCTCGAACTTGCGGAGCACGTAAGTGTCGATAGGATCCTTGCCGAGGAATTCGTAGTCTTCGCCGAGACCGGTGAGCGGCACGAAGTTGCCGTCGACCATGTTGCCACGCTGCACGGTGATGTTGCGAGCGTCGACGAAAGTCACCTTACCGTCGTGCTTGGCGCGGACGACCGTACCCGAGTCGAGAGCGGCGCGGCGTTCGAGACCCGTACCCACGATCGGAGCTTCGGCGCGGAGCAGAGGCACAGCCTGGCGCTGCATGTTGGAACCCATCAATGCACGGTTAGCGTCATCGTGTTCAAGGAACGGGATAAGACCAGCAGCCACGGACACGATCTGCATCGGGGCCACGTCCATGAGGTCGATACGTTCGGTTTCGGTGTCGTCGAGAGCGAAGCTGTCCTGGCGCATGAGGTGCGGATATTCGCTCTTGTCGCGAACGATCACGTAGCCGTCCATGTCGCCCTTGAAGCGGTTGTCTTCGGTGAGTTCGGTAGAAGCCGGAGCCACCTTGAAAGCGTCTTCTTCGTCGGCGGTGAGGAAGGTGATGTAGTCGGAAACGATCTGTTCGACCACAGTGCCCACCTGTTCGTAGTCGGCCTTGCCGTTGAAATCATCGACGGTGAAACCGTTACGGTAGTAAGTCACGTTGCCATCGACATCCTTGAAAGCAAACACCTTGTTCACGAAACCGTCGAACAGGTCGCGCTGCTTGATGTCGAGGTTCATGCGCACGGAGTCGATCTGCTTCCTGGTGAGTTCGAGTTCCAGGAACAGGTGCGGGTCGTGCACGAAAGCCTTGAAGATACCGAAGTGCCACTTGGATTCGGGGATCTTCACGAGGTTGCCCTTGGCATCCTTGAAGTCGATGAGGCCCACGATACGGTACGGAGTCTCGATAAAGCCGAAGTGGTTCACCACGGCGAAGGATGCGAGGGAGTTGATAAGACCGATGTTCGGGCCTTCCGGAGTTTCGATCGGGCAGAGACGGCCGTAGTGAGTGTAGTGCACGTCACGGACTTCGAAGCCTGCACGTTCGCGGGAAAGACCACCGGGACCGAGAGCAGAGAGACGACGCTTGTGGGTCAATTCGGAAAGCGGGTTCATCTGGTCCATGAACTGAGACAGCTGGCTCGATCCGAAGAAGGACTGCACGACGGAACTCACCATACGGGTGTTCACGAGGTCGCGCGGAGTCGTCTGTTCGTCTTCGCCGTGGAGGTTCAGGTTCTCGCGGATCACGCGAGACATACGGGAGAGGCCCACGGAAATCTGGTTGGCAAGAAGTTCGCCCACAGAACGGGTGCGGCGGTTGCCCAAGTGGTCGATATCGTCCAGGGCGTAGCCTTCGGTGCCGTTGTAGAGACCGACCATGTATTCGATGATGGCAAGGAAGTCGGCCTTGCTCATGGTCATGTCGGTGAGGGCGGGGATCTTGAATTCGTCGCCCAGTTCAGCGAGGATGTCGCGGATTTCGGAGCGGCTGTAAATCTTTGCGTTCAAGCGATAACGGCCAACTTCGCCGAGATCGTACTTGTGCGGGTCGGAAATGAACTGGCTGTCGAAGTAGAGTTCGGCAGTGCGCATATCCGGAGCTTCGTCCTGCTGCTGGTGCGTCACGGAGTAGATGGCCTTGAGGGCGTCTTCGCGGGACTTGGACTTGTCGGCAGCGAGGGTGTAATGGATAAGGAGGTTGTCTTCGTCCTTGGAGAGGAGGACAATCTTTTCGACGTTGCTCTGACGGAGCGTTTCGAGCTTCTTCTCGTCGATGACATCGTTAGCGGCAAGGACCACTTCGCCCGAGCTCGTATCGATGACGTCTTCAAACAGGATGCGGTCAATGAGCACGCAGACGCCGTTTTCGTCGAACTGTTCGGCCATTTCTTCCACGGAGACTTCTTCGGTCTTCTTGTAGAACAGCTTCAGGATGTCCTGCGTGGTCTCGAAACCGATGCAGCGGAGCATGGTCGTCGCGGCAAGCTTCTTCTTGCGGTCGATGATGAGGTAAAGGGTGTCGCCTTCGGTATTGAATTCCACCCAGGCACCGCGGTGCGGAATAATGCGGCTCTTGTAGTCGGAACGGCCGCTGGGCTGGAGTTCTTCGTCAAAGCTAATACCGTAGGAACGGTGCAACTGGGAAACGACAACGCGTTCAGCGCCATTGACGATGAACGTACCGTTTTCAGTCATGATCGGGAGTTCGCAAATAAGGACGTCGTTCTTGACTTCTTCCTTGAGCTTGCGGTCTTCGCCATCTTCCTCGAAAATCTGGAGGGAAAGGGTAGCGTAAAGCTCCATGGAATACGTGAGACCACGCTCACGGCATTCGGGGATGCTGTACTTCGGGATACCGAAATAATAGCCTTCGTAATTAAGGGAGTAAAGACCCTTGACGTCGGTAATGGGGAAAATATCCTGGAACACGCGTTCCAGCCCAACCTTAAGACGTTTTTCTTGCGGAATTTCCTTCTGGAGGAATTGCTCGTACGAAGCCTTCTGGACTTCGATCAGGTACGGGAGTTCCAGCTGGAACTTATTGGAGGAATAACTTTTTCGCTCCGTGGTCATTTGAAATACCTCATCCGGTGAAGAGCTTTTTTATCAAAAAATAGCAAAAAAACTTAATACACCAAAAGCCCGCACATAAAGTGCAGGCAGTTGGCGTATAATAGTCAATGAAGTGAAAGCATTACTTCAGAGCGACCTTTGCTCCGAGATCTTCCAGGTCCTTCTTGAGCTTTTCAGCGTCAGCCTTCGGCATAGCTTCCTTGACCACGCTGTTGGCCTTTTCGACCAGGTCCTTAGCTTCCTTGAGGCCCAGACCGGTGATGGCGCGGACAGCCTTGAGGACGTCCATCTTCTTAGCGCCGCATTCGACGAGGATCACGTCGAATTCAGTCTTTTCTTCAGCAGGAGCGGCAGCAGCAGCGGCCATTACGACGGCGCCACCGGCAGCAGCTTCGATGCCGTGGGTTTCTTTAAGGTAGTCAGCCAAAGCCTTGGCTTCGAGAAGGGTAAGACCAACGATTTGATCGCCCAGTGCCTTGATATCAGTTGCCATGATGTGTTTCTCCGATTATTCCGTTTAAATTTTTTGGTTTGTGGTTTGTTGTTAAGCTTCCGCAGCGGCTTCGGGAGCAGCTTCGGAGCCCGATTCTTTTTCCAGCTTTTCCTGGAGTGTCTTGATTTGACCGGCGATCGTGGAGCCAGGTCCGAGAGCGATGGAGACGATCTGAGCGATCATGCCCTTACGATCCGGGATCTTGGAGAGGTTCACGACTTCGGAGCCAGGCATCGCCTTGCCATCAAGGTACACGCTCTTGGCAACCAAGAAATCGGGGTTTGCTTTGTGGAATGCTTCAATTTCGCGAGCAGGCAGAAGCGGGTCTTCTTCGAAACCGACCATCACGGAGGTAGCTCCGGTGAGGAGGTCGTCGAGACCTTCGACCTTGAGGGCAGCGAGCACGCGCTTGAGAAGAGTGTTCTTCACAGCGTGGTACTTCACACCCTTAGATGCGAGTGCCTTGCGAAGGGCATTGTCCTTTTCTACGGTCATGCCTTGATAATTGAGCAGATAGACGGCGGTAGCGCCATTGAAGGACTCGACGAGCGCGTCCACGGTCTGTTGTTTTTTAACTACAGCTTTCATGGTATCTCCTAGCGCGTCAGTGCCATATCAAGTTTGATGCCCGGAGCCATCGTTGCAGACAACGTAAGGCTCTTAATGTAGGTGCCCTTAGAAGATTGAGGCTTGTTCTTGACGACGGAGTCGATCACAGCCTTGGTATTTTCAACCAGCTGGTCAACGCCGAAGGAGAGCTTGCCTACGGGGGCATGGACGTTGGCGCCCTTGTCAACGCGGTACTGGATCTTACCAGCCTTGAGTTCCTTAACCGTCTGGGCAACGTTAACCGTAACCGTGCCGGCCTTCGGAGAAGGCATCAAACCGCGAGGACCGAGGACCTTAGCGACCTTACTAATCACCGGCATCATGTCGGGAGTAGCAACGACGGAATCAAAGTCCAGCCAGCCTTCCTGAATCTTCTGAACAAAGTCAGCACCACCAGCGTAGTCTGCGCCTGCGTTCTTTGCAACTTCAAGATTATTGTCCTTGCAGAAAACCAAGACGCGGACCTGACGACCGGTACCATGCGGCAGCACAACAGTGCCACGAACCACTTGGTCGGAATGTTTTGGGTCCACACCGAGATTGAAGTGGATTTCGACCGTCTGGTCGAACTTCAATTCGGACTTTTTAAGGATTTGGACTGCTTC
>LVAE01000056.1 GCA_001603905.1 Fibrobacterales bacterium Fibro_02 | reverse complement strand
GGAGTCTGCACCAGTAAAATCCAGGATTCCGTAACAATGGCCGCAGGTTACCATGTCTATTGCGACAAGGGCTCATGGCGTATGGCAACCCCCGAGGAATTCTACGGAGCATGCACCAAGGCTCTGCAGGACGAATATTACGATGATTCTACGAAATACATTTGCGACAACCTTGTATGGCGTAAGCTGGATCCGCCGCCCACAGGAACGACCGAATACTGTACCTCCAAGAACGAGGGTGATAAATTCACCCGCAAGACATCAGTCACGACCCTGCGTTATTACTGCCATAACTACAAATGGACGCCGGTAACGGAACTTGAATACAGGATCGGTATCTGCGAGCAGGATTCGTTGGGAAAGCGAGTCTCCCCATCCCCAGATTCTTCGTCCTATGAATGCTCCACCACAAGCAATGGAAACTACTACTGGAAACAGCTGACCATCGAAGAAGAATTTGGCATCAAGTGTGACATGGATTATCAGGATACGGTTCGCCTGAACCAAGTCTGCACAGACGGAGCATGGCGGCAACTGTCGTCCCTTGAAAAGAGTATCGGACTTTGCACTAAAACCCAAGTTGGGAAAATGACCCAAAAATCATCCAGCTACTACGAATGTCGCGCCAATGGGTGGACCACGGTCTCCAGGGAGTATTATGAGCTAGGCGTATGCTCCTCGGAAAAAGAAGACTTTGCCGGACGGGCCGGCAGCGTCATCTATTTCTGTAATAACGGATCCTGGAAAGAAGCCGACGAAATCACTGATCTTACCAAATGCTATTCATACAACCAAAACCATTATGCAGCCTATAAAGGAAACATCTACCGGTGCGACGCCCGTACAAACCGTCAAAAATTGCAATGGGAATTCGAAGGCGACATTACCATAAAGTACGGCCTTTGCACTTCCGATAGAGTTTACAAGAGTGTCGCTTACAATGACAGTTTCTATGTTTGCATGTGGAGGGGCTGGCAGGCCGCCAACCTTGAGGAAGCCCTGAAATCATTCAATGGTAACGAGGCAAATGTCTACGGTCAGAAGTACTTACGCAGCGGAACCTCCTGGGCCCCGGTTTACGGAACTATGACCGACTCGCGCGATAAAAAAATCTACAGGACGATCTACATTGAAAACGAAACTTTCATGGTGGACAACCTGAATTACGCCACTTCTGGTAGCAAATGCTACCTGGACGCCGAACGCTATTGCGGAGACGACTATGGCTACGGAAGGTTCTACACCTGGGAACAGGCCCAAAAAGCGTGCCCAACCGGTTGGCACTTGCCCAGTTATGCTGAATACAAAAAAATCGTAGGAAGCAAGCTTGAGTTATACATAATTGACCCAAGCACATGGCAAATCGATCAGCAACCAACCAATTTCATCAGCGGACTGGAATACAAGGGAACGGGAGTCTACTACAACGGAACCTTCAACTACGAAAAACTTTATACGGCATTATGGATTGCCGAAGAAGATGGTTCCGCAAACGGCTTTGTTGACTGCCGTAGTACGCAGAATCCATGCAGCAATATCTTTGGAACATCTACCGTTCCTGCATCTTATGACGAGTCTAGTCGGCCCACGGTTTACGTGAACGCCAAGGACAATTATGCAAATGTCCGCTGCATCAAGGACTAATGGGATGCCGGGGCGTCACACGCCCCGAACAAAGCTACGCCATCAATTTTTCTAGATCCGCGACGGTCCTAGGAATGTTTTGCGAAATGTTCCTGAAACCGTCCTTGGTAATCAGCAGGTCATCCTCGATGCGGATGCCGATTTTTTCGCGGTATTTCTTGCCGTCGATAGTCGCCTCAAATTCACCGTAGAGGCCGGGTTCGCAAGAAATCAGCATTCCCGGACGCAAAACGGTTTCAAGCGAGCGGGTGCCGGGTTCACCTTCGTGAATCTGTTCACCGATGAAATGACTTACGCCGTGCGGGCGCTTGTCGTAAAGCAGCTTGAATTTACCCTTGCACCCTTTGACCAACCGGGCCTCCAGTTCGCGCATGATAAAGTCCCAGGGAATGTTCCCGATTTCTTTGAGGGGCACTCCGGGGCGTACGGCCTTCTGGTATTCCGTGGCGGAGTCGAGGACGATTTCGTACAACATTTTTTGAAGCGGATTGAACTTGCCGCTCACCGGAATCGTGCGGGAAATGTCGCTGTGGAGAGTCCCGATGCGGATGCCGAAATCTAGGAGCACCAGCTCCCCCGCCTTAAGGGGTTCGTCTTTTTTCACGTAATGGAGACAGCAGGCGTTCTCGCCACCGGCGACGATTGTCGGGAAAGCGAGATCGCCGTCACTTTCGCGCTGCATCTCGTAGTCGAGGGCTAGGCCCAAGGCGCGTTCGTTCTTGAAAGAGGACATGTTCGCGAGGATCGTGCGGAACGCATGGTCCGTTACAGCCTGCGCCGCTTCGGCGTCCTTGATGCGTTCGGGTTCGAGCGGCAGTCTTAGCGACCAGTGGAGGGCCGCTGCACTCTTGAGTTTGATACCCGTGGGCTTAAGCGCCTTGAGCAACTGATGCCTGAACCGGTCGTTGTGGTCTTCCTTGAATTTTTCGAAGAAATACGCATAGGCATACGAGCCCTTGGGAAGTTTCCTTGCGCGGGCCACCACCGTATCCATCAGTTCATCTACGGGGCGCACGTCCTTGATTCCTGTGATGCGGGCGACTTCGTTATTGTCTTCCAGATACCCGAGGCGTTTGCCGTTCCAGAATTCCTTGAACGGATCTTTCGGAGGAACGAACAGGATTTCGTCGTTGGTTTTCGGATCGAGCAAGAGGTAGCACCCTGGCTGGTTGATTCCCGTAAGATACAGGAAGGCGGGTTCCTGCACCATCTTGTTCCAGGTCTGCACGAACGCTTCTTCGCTTCCCGGTTCAATGGGCATTCCGGCAATCACGAAAAAGGAGTCCAGTTCCTTGAGCATGGCCTTGCGGCGTTTTTTGTATAAATTCTTGGCATTATAGAGCGAAGATTCGATAAAGACCTGAGAATAGGGTCTGGAGCAAGTGTTTACAACCATATTATCCTCAAAAAAGGTGTTTTTTCACAATAAATTTACCATTTTTGTTCCCTTTTCGGCTCAAATTATTATAGATTTTAGGCATCACAGACTAGAATGGAGCCTGATTAAATGTCTCTTTTGAAAAATTGGAAATTTCTCCTTGCAGCTATGACTGTTGCCATGTTCACCGCTTGCGCCGGCTCTTCCGGTGGTTCTAGCGACGATTACGATAACGCCGACGGATCCGAAGAATCTGTCCAGAGATCTGCCCCTAAGGAAAAGATTGACGAAAACAAGCTGAAGAAGACCGAAGAAGAAGCGGTCGCCATTACCGAAGAAAACCACAAGCTCCGCAAGGAAATCTTCGAAGCCAAGAACAAGCTCGGTATTTCTACAGCTCCTGCTGCCGAAGAGTAATCATAGCCACGCGTTCTAGATGGACGAACAACGCTATTCCCTATCGGATGACCTGAAACGAATGGTTTCAGGCGAGAACGAAACGGTTTTCCGCTTATTGGAGAGCCGTTTTTGTGTTGAAATACAGACGAGGCTTCCGGGACTACGCATTATCGCGAAGGAAAACGGAGACTTGCCTGGTGTTTTGGCCGTTCTTGACCAGTTGAAGATGGCCGCGAAAAATGGCAAGGTTCTTTCGTCCGGAGCGCTTTCGAGACTATTGGATCCTGCCGACACGGGTGAATTTGATTCATCCGGAGAGATCCCGACGGCCCCTATTTTCAGGAACCGTATGGGAGTTTCGGTGTTCGCGAAGACCAAGGCTCAGGCCGAACTGGTGCACGCAGTCGAACATAACGACATCATCTTCGCGAAGGGCCCTGCCGGAACCGGCAAGACCTTCCTTGCCGTGACACTCGCCGTGGCAAGCCTAGAACGCCATGAGGCAGAACGCATCTGCCTGGTGCGCCCGGCAGTCGAGGCGGGTGAATCGCTCGGCTACCTGCCCGGCGACCTCAAGGAAAAAATCGCACCGTACCTGCGCCCCATCCACGACAGCCTCGCCGAACTGCTTCCCGCAGAAAAACTCCGCCGCTACGAAGAAACGGGTTCGATCGAAGTCGCCCCGCTCGCCTACATGCGCGGACGCACGCTGAAGCGTGCCTTCATCATCTTGGACGAGGCGCAGAACACGACCCCCGAGCAGATGAAGATGTTCCTCACCCGACTCGGTCCCCACAGCAAGGCAATCATCACCGGGGACGCGACCCAGGTGGACTTGGCCAAGGGACAGAAATCGGGGCTCGTGCATGCCATGAACCTGCTCAAGGGAATCCGCGGAATCGCGCAGGTGGAATTCGAGTCGACGGACGTGCTCCGCCACCCGCTCGTGAAAGACATTTTGAAAGCATACGAAGGATCGTCGTAGTATGAAAAAGAAAAAAATGAGAATTCACTTTATCATTGGATGGCTCCTGGTTGTTGCCGCCGCCATTTTCCTTTTTCCGGACCGTAACATCGCGCTCCAGTCTGAACGCCCACACCTGGGCCAGGTAAGTACGCGCACGATTGTCGCCCCCATCAACTTCGAGGTGCCCAAGTCCGAACAGGAAATCGAAGCCGAAAAGACCCGTGCCGCCGAAAAAGTGAACGCCATTTTCGGATTCAACAGCGACGAAACCAACCGTGTTTCCGAAGACCTGAAATCGTTCCTGCACAAGCTTGCGCAGTACGGTTCCCTGCAGTCGCAGATTAACCAGCTGAACGCGAGCGGAGACGGAGATTCTTCCCTGCAGCCCAAGGTCGTACAGGCCTCCCGTATTTACGAAGTCCTGAAGCAGCGCATTTCGACTTCGGCTATCAAGCCGCTGAGCCAGAACTCGAAGGCCCGCGACTCGCTCCTTTCCGTGTTTAACCGCATGCTCCAGATGGGCGTGTCCAACACCTTTATCGCAAGTACCGAGACTGCCGCCCAGCTCTACCGCGACAACTACAACCTGCAAGATTTCAAGTACATCATCTATAACAAGCCGAACATCACGCTGATCAAGGACAACGAAAAGTCGACCGTCGAAGTGAGCACCATCCAGCCGCTCCGCCGCCGTATTGACGAGGCGTTCGCCCAGCTGCAGATGAGTTTCCCGAACGAACAGGGACTCTTGAGTGCCTTCTACGAAACTTTGTTCGTGTTTATGATGCCGAACGTCTTCTACCTTGAAAAAGAAACGGTCGCGAGCCGCGAAGACGCCCGCAACAAGGTGACGCTGATCAAAGGTATGGTTCCCCGCGGCATGGAAATCGTCGCACAAGGAGCACCCATTACCAAGGAAATTCTTGAAAAGATTGACGCCCTACAACGTGCCCAGCAGAAGGAAGAAAACTCCAAGACTTTCACAGCGATCTACGGTAACGCACTCGTCTTTACCATCATCATCACGTTCTTCTTCCTGTTCCTTTTCAGCTCCCCCTCGCGAGGCATGTTCAAGACAGCACGCCAGCTGTGGAGCCTGATTGCGCTCGCCCTGTTGCAGCTTGCCGCGTTCTGGGGAGTGCATCACCTTTCTGGAAGTATCAGCAGCGCTGACATTTCGATTATCCCTGAGAACCTGGACTTTATGTGGCTTTACCCGGTCGCCTTTGCACCCGTGACTGCAACGGTCCTCTACGACCGCCGCCTGGGAATTGCCTTCAGCGTCTTCTCTTCGATGATTTTCGGCATCCTGAACGGCTACGACCTCGCCGCGATGGTCTGTGCATTCAGTGTGACTTTTGCCGCCACCTACCCCATCGCCAGGATGCGTTACCGCGTGCAGTTCGTATGGGGAATCATTGTCGGTGTACTTGCCATGGCAGCCGCCATCAGCGTGATGTACCTCCTGCGCAACCGCCTTTCCCTGGAAGCGTTCTACCAGAACCTGATTGCGGGAAGCGCAAATATCGTGCTCTGCTACGCTCTCGCCTCTGTCGCGTTGATCCACTTGATGGAGCGCATCTTCGGAATCACGACCGTGCTTACCCTTATGGAAATGTCGGACTTCAACCGTCCGGCCCTTAAGCGCATTTCTGAATATGCTCCTGGAACTTTCCACCATAGCATCCAGGTGTCGAACCTTGCAGAACATGTCGCCGAAAGTATCGGAGCCAATTCACTCCTCGTGCGCGTAATGGCTCTGTACCACGACATCGGCAAGACGATGCGCCCCGAGTACTTTACAGAAAACCAGAAGCAGGGCGTGAACCCGCACAACAATATCGATCCCCTGCAATCCGTCAAGATTATTATCGGACACGTGGAACAAGGAGCCAACCTTGCAAGTGAATACAACATTCCGTCACTTGTCGCAGCCGGTATCCGCGAACACCACGGTTCTTCGATTATCCAGTACTTCTACCATAAGGCTCTCGAAAACGCCAAGGAAACCGGAGAAGAAGTCAAGGTTGAAGACTACAGCTACAAGGGTCCGAAACCGCAGAGCAAGGAAACGGCGATCCTTATGCTTGCAGACATTATCGAAGCGACCAGCCGTTCCATGACAGATACAAGCCCCGAAGCGCTGTCGGCCATGATCCACAAGACCATCGAAAGCCGCTTTACCGAAGGCCAGTTCAACGAATGTAACCTCTCGATTAAGGAACTTTCCAAGCTTGAAAGAGCGTTCATGGATAGCCTCGACGGAACCTACCATACGCGAGTCAAATATCCTGGTCAAAAATAGAGACCGCTCGCGCCCAATCTAACAAGTACGGCCCCCGAGCGCTCGCTCTCGCAACCACGCCTCGTTAATACGAGGCGTTTGTTGCTCACAGAAAGACCGAGCGGCTCAATATTGCAAAAAAAATGCGCTTTTTGGCCTCAAATCGGTTGACAAGAGCATAAAACTTTGTATATTTGGCTTCGTAATCTTGAGATGAGGATTAATACTGATGGATAAAAAGAATATCATTCTGATTGCTCTCGGTGTGTTGCTCCTCGTGATCGGTTTCATCTGCCTTGCCACTGGCCCTGCCGATAATCCGGTTTCCCTCACGGTTGCACCGCTTATTTTGGTTGCCGCCTACCTGGTCGTGATTCCGGTCGGAATCCTCTGGAAAGGCAAAAATCAAGACAAGTAAAAATTTCGGGCGATTAGCTCAGTTGGTTCAGAGCGTCTGCCTTACAAGCAGAATGTCAGCGGTTCGAATCCGTTATCGCCCACTACCGAAAATCGGAAACGATTTGGGGTGGTAGCTCAATTTTGGTTAGAGCACCGGCCTGTCACGCCGGAGGTTGCGAGTTCAAGCCTCGTCTATCCCGCGAAAAAAGACCTTCGAAAGAAGGTCTTTTTCGTTTACCGAACAAATTCCTTGCCATAGAGCGTTACATACTAAACGCATAAAAAAACAATTTAGTATGTAAAAAACGGCTTACTCACAGTCGAAAAAGCCCCAAAAAGACGATTATGACGCTTGTATATGAAAAAAAAACTCTCTAAAAAGGGCTTTTTAATACCGAAATTACATACTAATCATACCAAATGCGACAATTAGTATGTAAGGCTTGATGCATCAACAATACAATTACATACCAAACCACCCAAAATTCAATTAAGGTATGTAAAAATGCGTTAATTAGGGTTTCTTTTTGAACAGGATGGTTCCACGAGCACGGCTCAACGCCTGCTCGCGAACTTGACGGCCCTTCAAGTCGAAGGTTCTCGTTGGTAGGCGGAGTTGCTGCGATTTCATTATCTGTCTTGCGGCAATATCGGTCTTGGAAGTATCCTGTTTACTCGTATCCGCGACTGAGGTGTCAGCGACTTCTGTGGCCTCTATCAGCTGCCAGATAAAATCGTCGCCAGAGCCCTTCGGATTCTGCACCACGGTCGTTCCCACCGACTGCAGGTAAAGTCCACTCTTGTAATTCTTGAGGCGGAACGCGTTCGGAGTATTCACCATAGCATCTTCAAGCAAATATTTCTGGTGCGCACCGCCATTGTAACCGTAGGTCGAGGCCTGCACACCCGCCGCCGTCGATTCGTTCGGGATATCCACGACGCGTGTTCCCAGCTGGATGCGGTAGGTAACAGGATTGTCGCCCATCGAGAAAATCTTCACGAAAGTCGCAGTATCGGAACAATCCATAAGTTCGAGCGCGTTACTCGAGGTAATTCCCATGCACTTGAAAGTTTCTCCAAGAGACTTGATTCTCCCCTGCATGTAGAACGCTTCCTTGAAAATATCCTGGTACATGGCATCTACAATTCTTGCGTGATTAATCAGGTCCTGTTCGCTTTTGACTTCACTCGCGTAATTTAAGCCGTAAGGCCAAAAATGCTGGCTATCGCCATGCAATTCCGCTTCGGGGCCATCAATTTCCTTGAGGAGGGCCTGAGCCTTTTCTCCCTTGAAGACTCCCCCGTCCATCATGGCCTTGTATTCCGAAGTCGTTCCCATACCCATCGTATGCGCCATTTCGTGCATGGCCGTGCCCACGAACATGTAGCTGCGTTCTTTGCCAAATCGCAGGTCGCCGTTGCTACTGGCTTCGGCCGTCGGGACTCCTGGAGCATAATACACATTGATGTACTTGGAAAGATTCGTGTACTTGTTGTAAAGATAAACCGCCGAATCCATCACGGTCGTAATGCGCTGGTAGGCATCCAACTCGTCTTCGGTAGGATTCTCGGACTTATGCAAGGTGTATTCAACGGCCGAAAAAGCATTGCCCACAAAGCAAGTCGTCAAAAAGGCGGATAGCGTAAAGATCTTTAGCGACCCAGCAAATTTCATAAAGCCTCCAATCCAAGCACCTCTGTAAATTTATATTCAATGTTTTTAGCAAGCAAGTAAAATTTTATATATTACCGACCGAAGATTTTTACCCCCCCCCCAAAGGAGTCTTTCTTAATGAAATCCAGATTACTCGTCGCGGGACTCGCATTTGCCTCTCTCGCCCTGATGTCCGGCTGTGCCGGAGTAAACGCCAGCAAATCTATTGAAACCGCCACAGCCACCAAGTCTGTCGCCGACGACGCAAAGATTGATCCGGCCCAGTTGCAGAGCACCAATGGAAAGCTCGAAGAAGCCCAGAAGCAGCAGGAAAATGGTGAAGACGAACAGGCAATCGCCCTCGCCGAGCAAAGCACTCTCGAATACAAGCTCGCCATCGCCACGGCTGAACGCGACGAAGCAGTCAAGGAAGACGAACGCCTTGAAAAGGAACTCAGAGGAGATGTAGAACGTAAGCTCATCTACCAAAGCATCCGTGACCAGGAAACCAAGAACGGAGGAGCACAGTAATGAAGACCAGAAATCTGTTTTTGACTAGCGCATTGGCCGTTTCACTTTGCTTTGCCGCCGAAGAAGCTGCCCCGGCAGCCACTCCCGAAGCCGCACCGGCCGCAGAACAGCCAAATGCAATCGACGCCTGCAAGACGGCTCTCGACAACGCCTCCAAGGATATTCCCGCAAATGCAAACAGCGCAAAGCTGACCCTTGCCGAAGCCAAGGTAAACCTCGCCGAACTCGACGCCGCCTACAAGGATGATGCCGAATCCGAACGTACAAAAGCCCTTGCGGCAAACTGCGACCTCTATGCCAAGATTGTCGCTACGCAGGCAGAAACACAGAAGGCCCGTAACCACATTGCCGAAACCTGGGAAAAGAGGGCTGCAACCGCCCGTTCCATCGAAGCTATCCAGGAACAGATCAACCAGGCCCGCAGCGGTAAGGTGAACGACCTCGAAGCCGAAAAGGCCAAGATGCAGGACCAGGAAGCTCGTCTGCAGGCAGAAATGCAGCAGAACCAGCAGAAGTTCAAGGCCGAAGCCGCCGCCCAGGAAGCAGCCCTTAAGGCAGCTGGCGAACGTGAAGCCGAACTCCAGAAGAAACTCGCCGAAGAACGCGCGAAGGCCGAAGCCCGTCAGCAGGAAGCCATCAGCAAGCTCAACGAGCTCCAGTCCCAGCTGATCCAGGTGTCCAAGGACGCCCGCGGTATCATCCTCTCGATGTCCGACATCCTGTTTGACGTGAACAAGGCGACCTTGAAGCAGGACCTCAAGACGAGCCTCGCCAAGGTGGCCGGCATTCTGTCCGTGTACCAGCAGTTCAACGTGTCTATCGAAGGTAATACCGACAATACCGGTTCAGAAGAACACAACATGAAGCTTTCCCAGCAGAGAGCTGACAACGTAAGGGATTTCCTTGTTGAACAGGGCATCGACGGCAACCGTCTCACCGCCAAGGGTCTTGGCATGAGCATGCCGATTGCAGACAACTCCACCAAGGAAGGTCGCCAGAAGAACCGCCGCGTGGACCTCGTGATCCAGGACAAGGCCCTGCAGCAGGAAGCGAAGTAATTTCAGATTTCTGATTTCGGAGTTCGGAATTGTTTTTTGGAGGTTAATTCTGAAATCTGAATTCCGAATTCCGATTTTTTTACTAAATTTAGACACGTAACTTTTAAACCGGCGGCGCAAGTCGCCAATCAAAACAAGAGGTAAAACAAATGGCAGTTTCTTACAAGGAACTCGGCTTGGTTAACACCAAGGAAATGTTTGCTAAGGCAGTTAAGGGTGGCTATGCTATCCCGGCTTTCAACTTCAACACCATGGAACAGATGCAGGCCATCGTGCAGGCCGCCGTTGAAACCAAGTCTCCGGTGATCATGCAGGTCTCTAAGGGTGCTCGTAACTATGCTAACGGCACCATCCTCCGCTACATGGCTCAGGGTGCTGTTGAATACGCCAAGGAACTCGGCTGCGCCAATCCGCAGATCGTGCTCCACCTCGACCACGGTGACTCTTTCGAACTCTGCAAGGACTGCAT
>LVAE01000055.1 GCA_001603905.1 Fibrobacterales bacterium Fibro_02 | reverse complement strand
GCCGATGTGACCATGCATGAACCCGAACTATTTGTCTCTACGGCAGGTCTCAATGTTCCTGCGGAAAAGGTACGCTCGCAGGTTTATCCGTCCAATGAATACAAATTTGTCCCTTGGACAGAATCTCAAAGTTCCAGCACTTACTCGGATGCACTGGGAAATGGTGCAGCGTTGAAGTTCGGTCGAGCGGGGGGCGGAATGCACCTTGACCTTGATGGGGAAAAATTCATGGGAGACTATTCGACTCTTAAAATTACTTATTGGCCGGGGACATGCCGCGGTACGGGAGTCTATTTCGATTCCTTCAAAAAAGGCCGCAAAATGATAGGTTCTGGCCGAATGGATGGCAATTTTATGGTCTCTGAGATTCCTTTGGCCGAAATTGTAAATACGCTTTATACTCCGGAACAGAAACTGGTTGCCTCTAGGCTTGTCTTTGAAAATGTCGTTACTAACGAAGAATGTCTGATTCATGACATTGTCTTGAAGTAACTTGTTGTGGATATGTTATCTTTATTTGAGAGTGTTTGGAAAGTGAATCCCAATTTTATGGAGATAAAATGAAAAAAATATACATGCAAATGGCGGTGACAGCCTCGTTGTCGTTGTTTGTCACTGGATGTTTGGAGCCCACTTCCCGTTCTATGGGGGCAACCCTTATGCCGGCCCCGTTGATGCACCGTGCCTCTGCGGATAGTTCCTCGTCGGAAATGTCCGTGACCGCTTCTGGTTTCTGGGGGCACACGGGTGACGACTACAACGTGAAGGACCTAAATGCGGGAGGTGGAAATGTAGGCTTTACCTACCGTATGGGCGGAGCGTTGTCGCCGTTCTTCGTAAACATCGCGGCGGGCGGTTTCGGCGGTTCGCTGAAGTTCGGTTGCGACGAAGGGAGCAAGTGCAATCCGTCGTCGCTTACGAAAACAGAAAATACGGTATTGCTGGATGGTGACGCGAAGTATGCGGCGTGGCTTAGGAGCGATGCTGGCAAGGATAGCTACAGTTTCTGGAATGTTCAGGAACGTATCCTCGCCGGTTTTGACTTCAATCCGGGTGCGTACATTATCCTCGGCCTGGCGGGCGGTGTTCAGTTGTTCCAGGGGTCGTCCGATTACGACGATGCCCGCGAAAAGCTGGATGACCTGCGGATTGTCGACGATGTGGACGGAAAATCGGGGGCCGCATTCGTGACCGCCTACTGGTTGGGTTTGCATCTTGGCCGACACGGACAGTATGGCAACCTTGTCGCGGAGTATGACTTCCTGCATAAGGGGAGTCCCGACAACTGGACATCTTCGCTCAAGTTTACCTATGCGCATCCGACAGGGTTCTTCGCAGGTCTCGCGAACAATAACCTGATGTCTGTGACCGTGTATGCGGGTAAGCAGTTCTTGTTCTAAAAAGATTCCTTGAAAAGAGAAAAGACAAAAAGAGCCCCGGCGATTTGCCGGAGGCTCTTTTTAATTTGTTTATGAAGCGGCGGTTGCCGCGACAAATTACTTGAGGGTCTGAACCTGCACGTCCCAGCTCTGGTTGCCAAGAGCGATGCGGTAGGTGCTTGCGGCGCCGGCCTTCATGTTCTTGGTGTCCACTGCCGGAGCAGCGTTCGGGTCCTTTTTGGGAACGCCAATGTGGCGGTTGCCCTTGAGGAATTCGATACCCTTGTTGCCAGCCTTCGTCTGGAGGCAGCCCGTGATGAAGATGGTTTCGTCGGTAACCGGCAGACCATTTTCTTCGAGGAGAGCCTTGGCCTTCGGAATGCCCGGTTCGAGAATTTCTTCTGCGCACTGGACGCCCGGATAGGCTTCCTTGAACGGCTTCATGTTGAACTGGTCGGCTGCAATCTTCACGAGTTCCGGATCCGGTTCGCAAGGAGTCTTGCCCTGGTAACCGAGGAGCATCTTGCCGTAGCCTTCGGTCATCTTGAACCACGTACCGCGGCCTGCAGCCTGGTTCAGGGTGTTCATGTAAGCCTGCTGGAAGTAGAACTGAGAAACCGGCGTCACGGAAGAAGCAAAGCCACCGCGGCGGACGCATTCACTCATGTTCTCGATAACCTTCGGGAACAGGTGGAAGGTCTTGGTTTCACGCATCATGAGGGTGTTGGCGGTAAGAGCGCCACCCGGCATGGGGCTGAAGATCACGTCAGTCGTAATCTGACGTGCTTCAGGCGGGAAGTTGTAGTCCTTGAGGCATTCAACGGCCACGTTGTTGGCTTCCATGAGTTCCGGAATGTGATCGTCGACGATGCTGTCTTCGCCGAGGGCGAGCTTGTATTCCGTACCCTTGAGGGCGTGGAACATGGAGAACAGGTCGGGCTGAGCCGTACCGCCGGAAAGCGGCTTGCGGCCGAGGTCGACGCCATCGGCGCCACCTTCGATAGCGGCCTTGTACTGGGCCACACCGGTACCGCAGGTGTCGTGGCTGTGAATGCGGAGTTCCACCTTATCGCCGAGGAGCTTGCGGGCGCGCTTGAAGGTCTCGTACACCTTGGTCGGGTTCGTCGTACCGGAAGCGTCCTTGAAGCAGACGGAGGCGAACGGAACACCGGCGTCCAGGATGTTGCGGAGGATGCGTTCGTAGAATTCCGGGTTGTGGGCGGCGTTGAGGTCGCATCCCGGAGGCAGTTCCATCATGGTCACGACGACTTCGTGTTCCAGACCGGCGTCGGTAATGCACTTGCCGGAGTAGATCAGGTTGTTCACGTCGTTGAGGGCGTCGAAGTTACGAATACGGGTCATGCCGTGCTTCTTGAACATGTCGGCATGGAGCTTGATCATGTCGCGCGGCTGCGGAGCGAGGGCCACCACGTTGATACCGCGGGCAAGGGTCTGCAGGCGGATGTTCGGGCCGACTACGCGGCGGAATTCGTCCATCATGTCGAATGCGTCTTCGCCACAGTTCTGGTACAGGGCCTGGAAACGGGCGCCGCCACCAGCTTCAAAGTGGGTGATGCCAGCCTTCACGGCAGCTTCGACCGCGGGCATAAAGTCCTTGGCGAACACACGGGCACCGAAAATAGATTGGAAACCATCGCGGAACGAGGTGTCCTGGAACTTGATCTTTTTCATTTGTGTCTTCCTATGGGATAAATCCCTGGTTTTTACTGTACAATAAAAATACGGATGGAAAGATAGAAAAAGTAGTGGTTGGTGATTGGTGATTAGTGGTTAGAGGATAGCTGAAAAAAGGCTTTTAGGCAAAAAGCGAGAAAATGATGTTTTTTTTTGAGAATTCGCTAATTGAAAAGATTCCTTGCATTGATTCTGCAATGGAACCGTAAAGGAGTGTTTGATTTATCCGGCGACCAAATTCACGATCAGGGCGATCAAACCGCCTAGCAGCAAAACGGCTATGGCGACCATCGAGACGAAGGTCCACTTGGCGTATTTCAGGAGCTTTACCAGGCTTGCGTTCTGGTTTCCGACAAATTGTTGAATCAGGTTGATGCCTGCTGCGAGCGTAAGGCCCGCATCATCAATCCAACCTATGATGGGAACGTCTGGAATGAAGTCTATAGGAGAGGCGTCATAAGCCAAGGCGGCAAGCATCAGCAACACCGCCAAAGCCTTTTTCATGTTCGAAGAATTATCTTCCACAGGAACTTCTTCCCGGTGGATCTCGTGAACTTCTACTTCTTCGATTTCGTCTTCATCTTTTGTCATGGCATTTAATATAATAAATTTGAAACGAGCATACCGTTGAGGTATCGATGCAGAATGAAAGTGCTTTCGGACTGAATTACCGTTTCGCATTGTTGCAAGGAAATTCGTATAGGTGATTGCGTTTTGGATAGTGGCTTTCAACGAAATGCATAAAAATCAGTTTTTTTTGATTTTGAATTTGGCTGTTGCTTCGTAGGAACCATATTCTTCAATATGAAGATAACGTAATATTTAAAAAGTAGGTGAATCAAAAGAAAGGTGGGCAAAAGAAAGCAAGGGGGAAGCTTCCCCCTTTTATAAAAAGGATGAGACTGATATAAATCCCTTTCGTAGCTAGGCTATTTAAGCTTGCCGAAAAGTTCCTTCAGCATGGCGCGGATGGGCTTGGGAAGCAGCGAATTGGGCTGCTTGCTGACCCAGACGATATAGGCACTCCTGCCGTTGATGAGGTAGGAATCGATAAGCTGACGCTGGTTATTGTAGATGTCAAAACGGACCTCGATACGGTCGGGAACGAAGGACCAGCCCGTGGCTCGGTCTTCCCAGTGTAGAATCTGCGGGATGATCACGTAGTCGGTCTGTGCAAGATCCTGGGGATAGATCTGTTCAATGGTCACGGGGACCGGGATGGTCGCGATGGCGTTCGTGTAGTGCTGCAGTTCCTTGGTGAGCGCCTGGATGACCTCAAAGCCCGAGGACGGATAGACGGTGTTGCCGTACATACCGTTGACCGGGGTGACCAAAAGAAATCGTGATTGCGGGTAGAGTACGTTTGCGGGCTGGTTCAGGGTCATGTGCTGGTAAGACGCCGTGCACCCGGTTGTAAACATGGCTAGCGCGATGGCGAAAATAAGGAAAATGAATTTGTACATAAAAATTCCTTGTTGAGGTGGGGTAAATATAGTATTCTTTGTTTTTTTATTTTGAGGAGTTTGTTTAAAAAGTTATATTTGCTTCAAACGGAGGAATATTATGAAAATTTTAAAGTCTGTTCTCGCAGTTTCATGTATAGGTTTTCTTGCTTGTGGTGAAGATAATCCCAGCTCTACGCTGGGGAATGTGGCTGCATCGAATAATACTGACCAGTCGGGACAGGAAATCTTGTCATCTGATGCAATGGAAATGTCTAGCTCGGATGAGTCTGCTGTCGTTTTGTCAAGCAGTAGCCTTGCTGTTAAAGAATCAAGTTCTTCGTTTGTTGTGCCTGGATGCAAAACGGAAACGGAAGATAATTGTGTTTATGGAACAATAATTGATTCTCGCGATGGGAAAACCTATAAGACTGTTGTGATTGGCGATCAGGAATGGATGGCAGAAAATCTACAGTATGATTATCCCGTAGACATTGGGGATTCTGTCGTTAATTATTGTAACGCTGGAATCCACGGCCGTTGTTCTGACGCGGGCGTCTATTATACATGGGCCGATGCTGTAGGTGCTGATCCAGCGAGTAATTGCAATGAAAATAAATGTGAACTGCCTGAAGGGGATATACAAGGAATTTGCCCTGATGGGTGGCATTTGCCTAGTGTAGATGAATTTAAAACACTGTTTTTCGCGATTGGAGGAAACTGTGGTTCTGTGTCTTATACATCTCAACATGAACCCATACAAACTTGTTATAATGTTTCAAATAAGCTAAAAACTACTAGTGGATGGAAGGAAATGGATTCGTTTGATGGAGATGATCGATACGGTTTTTCGGCAATTCCATCTGGTAGATGGGCTAGTTACGGAATGCGTCAAAATAGTTTTTATGCTGTTTATAATACTTCCACACAATATAATGATAGGGGTGCCTATACGGTGTGGCTGTATGGGGGGACAACTGTTGGACTTGCGACAGGGGAGACAACCGCAAATATTCATACTGACTTTAGTAAAGGTGATAGATATGTGGTTCGCTGCGTAAAAAACGTGGGTATTTGATGGATAAGTCTGGCTGACCCTGAATTTTAGTATATTTGGGGTATGAGTTTGATAAATACCATAGTCGTTGCAGGTGGTACCCACGGTAACGAACGGACGGGGGCTCGCCTTGTCCAGAAATGGATGGAACACCCAGAGTGTTACAATTCGCTCTGTAGCGCCAAGGTGGATTTGGTGCTTGCTAACCCCGAAGCGGTACGCTTGAATCGCCGCTATCGCGATCATGACTTGAATCGCGCTTTTTCGCAGACTTGCTTAGATGTGACGGTGGAGCCGCAGCAGTACGAGTTCCGTCGAGCTAAGGAACTGAATGCTTTGTATGGCCCGAAGGGGGCTGATACCAAGACGGACTTGCTTCTGGATGTGCACAACACGGGCTCAAACATGGGTTATTGCCTGATTCTTTCGGCGCGCGACCCGTTTACGATGCGCGCCTCGGCGGTGTTGACTCAGGAATTCAAGGACGCGTGGATTTATTACCAGCCCGAAGAGCGCTCTGCTTCGCCGTACTTTGGAACGGTGGCGAAGGCGGATGTGTGCATCGAGATTGGCCCGCAGCAGCATGGAACGCTGGATGCCGCGATTTTCGAGGAATCGGAACGCCTGGTGAAGCGCTATTTGGAACTTGCCGAGGAATGGAACCGCGGTGAATTGCAGAAAAGGGCGCCGATTAAGGTGGATGTGTACACCCAGTTCAAGGATTTGGGTTACCCCAAGCCGCAGGGCGGTGGCCCTATTCAGGCGATGATTCATCCGGATTTGATGGGGCGCGACTATCGCGAACTCAAGGATGGCGATAAGTTGTTCCGTACTTTTGACGGCAAGGATATTTTGTACCATGGCGAAAGCCCGGTGTATCCGATTTTCATTAGTGAACCTGCATATTACGAAAAGGATATCGCGATGAGCCTCACGGTGAAAAGCGTCGAGGAATGGTAGTTTTAGACGAGAGAACGCCGCTGCGCGGCTACAGACGAGAGACGAAAGAATATGAGCGAAGAAAATGAAGAATTGAAGGAAATTTCGGGTGAAGAACGCCTGAAGAACTTTATGGAATTGGTGCAGAACCAGAAAAACGAACCCTGGGGTTCTAGGTTGTTCGAAATTTTGGATGCCTTCGAGGATTTCTTGACGCTTCGTCCGGAACCGCCGCAGGAATGGCAGGAAACCTATGCCAAGAGCGGCAAGGAATTCGACTACTACCAGGTGGTGCTGCCGCAGGATTTCCAGGACCCGTACGAAGACGACTTGGGCAACATTCGCAGGCTGCGCAACGAGTTTGAACGCACGCCTTCGACGATGGCGCTTGAACATGAACTCGTGAGCCGCAACTACTTTATTTTTGAAAACGGCCATGCCGAAGCGATTCCTGCCCCGCGTCCGATGCTGATGCTTGAAAGCAAGGATCGCGATGATGACGAGGAAGAACAGGAAGGCGACATCACGTGGGATTGTTGCATCTCGATTTTCCCGGACGGCAGCTACGTTGCCTACAACTTGAATCACGATGACGAAGAGGAACTCGGCGAAGATTTTAAGGCCGAATTCGACAAGCATATCGATGTGCTTTCGAAGTTACAGCTCGTGATTCCGGTGGAAGGCCGCGACTACGGGATTTTGAATAGTAGATGTTAAAGGGGAACTAGGGGTTGAACCCCTAAAACCCCGATGATGTATGGAACGTCTAGAAACGGAAATTTATCTGCGGTATAAGCAAATTATTGAATCGCAGGGGTTTGTTGTACCTGCGGCGGGCGAGTCGCCTGTGCCGCGTCGTGTGCGCATGGAAGATTTGCTGGACCGTTACGATGCGTTCTGCTTTGACGGTTATGGTACGCTCTATAACCGCGGGAGCTTTGTTTACGATGGCGCGCTGGATTGGTATACAATGCTGCGCGCGGCGGGTAAGCAGATGCGTCTGATTACGAATGCTGCCTCTGATGTGGATTCGGTGCTTGCGGCGGATGCGGCAAAGCGAGGCTTCGCGTTTAGCGAGGCCGAGACGATTTCTTCGGGAAGCTTGTTGAAGGATTTGTGCGTTGAATTGCGTGGCCGAGGTAAGGCGATTTGTGAACTCTATTACATCGGTCGCGAAACGGGCAAGCATGTGCTTGAACGTTGCGGGATAACGGCGGTGGCGTTGGATGCTGAACCTGCTGAACCGATTGTAGCGATTTCGTCGGCGAAGGATACTCCTGAAAGCTATGCGCAGGCGGTCAAGATTTTGCAGAAGCCGGGGACGATGCTCCTGGTGCTGAATTCCGATGCGTGGGCGCCGAAGATTCCTGGGAATGATGGTGTGACCGTGCGCGAACCTGTGTCGGGAGCGCTTTCTGAAAGGTTGCGCCGTGATTCGATGTGTAGCGCGAATGGGGGCGCGGGCTGCGAGACGTTTTATTTGGGTAAGCCGTTCCCTGCGATTTGGGAAAAGGTCAAGCGGAGTCTTCCCGAGGGCTCTCGAGTGCTGATGGTGGGCGATACCTTGGGTACGGATGTGCTGGGGGCCCGTTTGGCAGGGTTTGATTCTGCCTTGGTGGTGGGGCGGAACGTGCCGGCGGATGAGCTTGATTCGGATGAAGCCGTGCTTGGCGTTCGTCCTGACTGGTATTTGTGATTTTTTTTGCATTTCTTTTTTGACAAACGCAGCTTTTGAAGTGATAATAGAAGAGAGGCTGTTGTGAAAAAGTTTTCTTTTGTTGTTTTGGTTCTATTGATTGTTTCCGCTTATGCCGATGGCTTGCGTGATTCCGTAGCTATTAAACATTTTTCTGCGGGCGCTCGCTGTAATCATCATTTGGCATACCTGGCGATTGATTATCCCGTTGGTGGCCCGTCTTCAGTCGTGGAACCGATTCGTGACTGGATGGATTCGGTGGTGTCCTGTAACGGTCATATTAGGGATGGGAAAAATCCTGCGAAGACCTGCCTTGAATGTGTTGCGGAGAATGACGAATCTTTGAAGGCTGCTTTCGAGGTGGATGATCCTTCTGTGTTAGGGAATAGCTATGACTCGACTTGGGTTGTCTATAGGTCCCAGACGAAGAGTACGATGACTTACGAAGTTCAAGCTACGGGATATGCGTTGGTCGCTGCTCATGGCTGGTATAACTCGCCGACATATGTTTTTATGAAGGGGGAGTCGTATCCTTTGCAGTATTATGATATCTTTGCGTTGCCTAAAAGTGTGATGACTCGCTATGTAAGGGAAGTGGCACGGACGGAACCGAACAATCAGCATGATTGTGGAGTAAAACAGGGCTTTTCTGATTTTGACTGGATCTACCCGACTTCAAAGGGACTTGGTTTTCAGTGGCATACCTATGCGGTTAATTGTGGCGCATGCGGTAATGTGGTGCTGATTTTGCCGTACGAGCGTTTTCGCGGGATGTTTACGAAAAAGTTCTACGAAATTCTGCCGGAATTTGCGAAATAAGTTGCTGGAGGCGGGAAAAACGTGCAAAACGAGTGTTGCAAAATTATGCTTGCATAATTTTATAACCGAGTGAAGCCGTGGACGCCGTAGGCGTCAAAAGGGTTTGTTTAATCGCAATATTCCTTGCTGACGCAAGGTTGCGATTAAACCCTTCGGGCTTGCACTCGCTGCGCTCGTGTCAAGCTCAAAATCCGTTTTTCGCACTTCGTGCATAACCGGATTTTGTCGAACCCTCTTCGAGGGTTCTCAACCCAACTTATTCACTTGTAAAATGAAAAAGACACCGTGAAGGTGTCTTTTCCATTTTAGAGCGGGAAAAGGGTTTCGAACCCTCGACATCGACCTTGGGAAGGTCGCGCTCTACCAACTGAGCTACTCCCGCGTTGTTGCCTTAATTTAGAAAAAATGGGGCGTTTGTAAAGGGGTGGCTTCGTTATATTGTTTCCTTTTGACATTTTTTCTATCATTGGGATATGCTGTACTTTCGAGAATCTTGTTTGAAACAGGTGGCCGCAGTTGGCTGTGCCTTGCTCGTTTGTTCTTCTTCGGCTAGTGCCGAAGGAAAATCGCTGTGGCAGAGTTTTGTTGATTTTTTCAGCCCGACTTCGGAAGTGGAAGGGGACGGCCCTCTCTATGATGAACTTCGGGAGCTGGACCGGAAAATAAACCGCGTCGAAGGTAAGTATGCTCGTGAACGGCGTCCGATGCAGAAGAATCGCTATAAGAAAGAACTGAAGCAACTGCACGAAGAACGTGAAGCCTTGCTGAAAAAGATCGAGGCTGGAAAGACTGCTGGAACATCGTCTTCGTCCGTTGTGGCGAGTAGTTCCTCGGCAAAGGTTGCTAGTTCTTCTTCGGTTTCAAGCTCGTCTTTCTCCAGTTCATCTGAAGAAATTTCGTCGTCTGCGACGGAACCGTCGTCTTCTTCGGAATTGGTTGTATCTTCTGCAGCGACAGACTCCGTGGCGGCTCCGGTTGTTTTCGCAAATCAATCGGTAACGGTTGTCTGTAAGCCTGATACGGTGTATGTCCGCGATACTGTCGTGGTACATGACACGTTGTATGTGATGCTGGCTCCGAAGCCCGAAAGTGCTCCGGCGGAACCCCCTAAAAAGAAGTAGCTTTTTTTAGTAGAAAAGAAGATCCCCGCATTCGCGGGGATGACAAAAAGTGGGGCGTCGAAGATGACGTGTGTGGGGATGACTATTAATCGCTAATCGTAAATCCGCGGCGGAAATTCTCAATAAGGCAGCAGCTGATGCTGACGTCGGTTTCGTATTCGGGAATGTCCTTACGATTTACCCACAGTGCTTCGGAAAGTTCATCTTGCTGCATGTGGATGGTGTCGTCGCCATCGAGCTCGGCGGTAAAGCCTGCGATGAGGGAGTCGCTGAAGGCCCACGGCTGCGAACTGAAGTAGCGAATGTTTTTCACGCGGAGGCCTGCTTCTTCCATGACTTCGCGATGTACGGCCTGCTCCAGGCTTTCTCCGACTTCCACGAATCCAGAAATCAAGAAGAGTCTCGGGTTCGGGTTGTCGATGTTGTGCGCCATTAGGAGCTTGTCGCCGTTACGTACCGCTACAATTACGACGGGAGAAATGCGCGGATAAACGACATTGCCACACTTGGGACAAATGATAGAACGTTCATGGTCGCCGCGAATGGTCACGTTCCCGCAACGACCGCAGAACTTGTTCAGCGATTCCCAATGGGCGATGTGAGCCGCAGTGGCGCCGCCCATGCGTTCCACGGGATTCATGCCGCGGAAGGTGCGGTTGCCCATGTATTCGTAGCCTTCGGGCGCTTCTGCTTCGACAGTCGCCTTGCTGTCATCCAGGAAAAAAGCCGTGTTGTCGATGCTGAAAAGGTAATGTCCTTCAAAATCGGCGAGTGTTTTGCCTTCGAGGGTGAGGAGCTCTCCGATTTGCGGAATGACATAGCCTTCGCCGACTTTCTTGAGGAGCGTCTTGGAACCATTGTAACGAATAACAAAGTCGGTGGCCTTGGGGTCAACGACTTTGAATTCGTTATTGAATACGTGAGGAGATATCTCGTGAATCATGAATTAGATCCTTCGACTTCGTGCTGCGCACTCCTCCACATAGAGGATAACTCAACTAAGGCAACAAGTTGCCAAGTTTCGTATAGCTCAGGATGACACTTTCTTTCGTCTACTCTAGATACGTGTACCCGTACAGGCCGCCGCGGTAAATATTCAGGAATTCCTTGCCTTCTTGCAGACTAATCTTTCCTTCCTTCACGGAGCGGGACACCCAGTTTTCCATGGTGCGCACAAGGGCCTTGTCGCTGAAGTTCACGTAGTCGAGTACGTCTTCCACGGATTCACCGTCGATCACCTTGTCGATTTCGTAGCCGCCCTTGTCGTTGCACACGATGTGGACTGCGTTCGTATCGCCGAAGAGGTTGTGCAGGTCACCGAGGATTTCCTGGTAGGCACCCACGAGGTAGACCGCGATGTAGTACGGTTCGCCGTTCTTGAGTTCATGCAACGGAAGTGTGCGGCTTACGTCGCCACCGCGCACGAACATGTCGATTTTACCGTCGGAGTCGCAAGTGACATCCTGCAGCGTGGTTTCGACAGTAGGTTCTTCGTTCAGGCGCTGGATCGGCATAAGCGGGAAGACCTGGTCCACACCCCAGCTATCAGGCAGGCTCTGGAACAAACTAAAGTTGCAGAAGTACTTCTGGGCCAAAAGGCGTGGAAGTTCGCTGAGTTCATAAGGCGGATGGCGCAAGTCTTTCGCGAGCAGGTCCACCTTGCGTACGATGCTCCAGAACAGGCGTTCGCACATGGCGCGAGTGGGCAAATCGTAATCGCCGACCTTGAAACCATTGAGCACGTCGTCGTTCAGCTGAATGGCGTCATGCCAGCTTTCGAGCAAATTCTTGGGTGTGAGCCCCTTGTAAATGCCGTAAAGGTCTTTCAGTGCGTCGGGTGCGTTGTCATCGATTTCGTGGATATTCTCGTCGAAGAATGCCTGACCGGCTGTTTCAAGCACGTTGAATACTAGGATGGAATGGTGTGCCGCAAGTGCACGGCCTGATTCAGCGATGATGTTCGGGTGAGCGACGCCGCCGTTTTCGCAAGCTTCGAACATGGCGTACACCACGTCGTTCGCGTATTCCTGAATGGAGTAGTTTACCGAGCTTGCGTTGGAACTGCGGGTGCCGTCGTAATCCACGCCGAGACCGCCGCCTACGTCCACGAATTCAAGGCCCATGCCCATCTTCTTAATTTGCACGTAGAACTGCGAGACTTCGCGAAGGCCGCTCTTGATGTGACGAATGTTGGTAATCTGGCTACCCAAGTGGAAGTGGATGAGCTTCATGCAGTCTTCCATCTTCTCTTGCTTGATGTAGTCGAGTGCTTCCAACAATTCAGAACTGTTCAAACCGAACTTGCTGTGGTATCCGCCGGATTCTTCCCACTTGCCGCTGCCGGAGCTTGCAAGCTTGATGCGGATGCCGATGTTCGGGCGCACGCCGATGCGGCGCGACAGTTCCACGACCAGGTGGAGCTCGTTCATCTTCTCGACGACGACGAAAATCTTCTTGCCCATCTTCTGTGCAAGCAGCGCGAGTTCGATAAAGTCCTCGTCTTTGTAGCCGTTGCAGATAATCAGCGAATCCGGATTGTCCATGTTCGCGAGTACTGCGTGCAGTTCCGGCTTGGAACCGGCTTCGAGACCGATGTTGTACTTCTTGCCGTGGCTGACAATTTCTTCGAGCACGGCGCGTTGCTGGTTCACCTTGATCGGGAAAATGCTGTAGTAGCTCCCGTTGAAACCGTATTCCTGGCGGGCCTTGTTAAAGCATTCGTTAATCTTCTCGATGCGGCTGTCCAGGATATCCGGGAAGCGCAGCAGCATCGGAGTCGAAACGTCGCGGAGCGAAAGTTCCTGCACGAGTTCGTACAGGTCGATGTCCGGACCGCCATCCTTGAGCGGGTGAACCGTTGCGTGTCCCTTCTCGTTGATGTCGAAGAAGTTCACGCCCCAACCCTTGACATTGTACAAGTCACGGGAATCGTCAATGCGCCATTTTTTCATTGCTCGGAGTCTCTCTAGTCAACGAGAACAGGGTTGAAGTTTTCCTTCCAGGGGAGGCCGTACTTGGTGAGGGCATCCATGAACGGATCCGGGTCGAATTCTTCGACAGTATGCACGCCCGGCTTGTTCCACTTACCGGTAAGCACCATCATGGCGCCGCACATGGCAGGAACGCCGGTGGTGTAGGCGATAGCCTGGCTGCCGAGTTCCTTGTAGCATTCCTGGTGGTCGCAAACGTTGTACAGATAGTAGGTCTTGTCCTTGCCGTCCTTCTTGCCCTTGAAAATGCAACCGATGTTGGTCTTGCCCTTGGTGCGAGGACCGAGGCTTGCCGGGTCCGGAAGGAGAGCCTTGAGGAACTGGATCGGCACGATGTCCTGACCCTGGAACTTGATCGGCTGGGTGCTGAGCATGCCCACATCTTCGAGGCAGCGCATGTGGTCGAGGTAGCTCTGGCCGAATGTCATGAAGAAACGGATGCGCTTTACGCCCGGAATGTTCTGGGCTAGGGATTCGATTTCTTCGTGGTGCAGCAGATACATGTCCTTCTTGCCCACTTCATCAAAAACGTATTCGCGCTTGATGCTCATGGCCGGGATTTCAACCCAGTGACCCTTGCCGTTTTCGTCGGTGTCCCAGTAGCTGCCCGGTGCAGAGACTTCGCGGAGGTTGATTTCGGGGTTGAAGTTGGTGGCGAACTTGTAGCCGTGATCGCCGCCGTTGCAGTCGAGGATGTCGATTTCTTCGATGGTGTCGAACTGGTGCTTCAGGGCGTAGGCGCAGTAGGCCTGAGAAACACCCGGGTCGAAACCGGAACCGAGCAGAGCCGTGAGACCGGCCTTTTCAAACTTTTCTTTATAAGCCCACTGCCAGCTGTAATCGAAGTAGGCGCTGAAACCCTGTTCCTTGCAACGCTTGTCGTAGACCTTGCGCCATTCCGGATCGTCGATGTTTTCGGGTTCGTAGTTCGCCGTATCCATGTAGTTCACGCCGCATTCGAGGCAGGCGTCCATGATGGCGAGGTCCTGGTACGGAAGCGCAATGTTCATAACCAGGTCGGGCTTGTATTCCTTGATGAGCTTGGCAACATTCTCGGCCTTGTCTGCATCGACGGCGGCAGTCGTGATGACCGTCTTCGTATTCGGACGCAGTTCCTGAGCGAGCTTTTCGCAGTTTTCGCGGTGGCGGCTAGCGATGCAAATTTCGCTGAAAACTTCGCTGCAGGTGCAGCATTTTTTGATAGCAACTGTGGCGACTGCGCCACAACCGATAATCAAAGCTCTTGCCATTTTTTTATTCCTTTCAAGGATGGTTGAAATGTTTAAGCACAAATATAAAAAAGTGTGGGGGCGAACTGCCACTTGCGGTCGCCAAAAAAGAAAGACGGCTCCTTAAAAGAAACCGTCTCTCGTGGGACCTCCGGGACTTGAACCCGGAACCCGCGGGTTATGAGTCCGCTGCTCTGCCCTGTCCCGCGTAGATACTGGGTTTTCGATTAACGTCTCACAAAAAGCTCACAATTTAAAACCCTGTTTTTGCCTTAAAAAGCCCACTTTTTGTGACCTGGTTTTGAGCTTTTTGCTCATCCCCAGACGTCAAAAATTTACAAAAAATTAACAGGTTGAACCAGGGGGTAAAGACCGTCAAAAATTTTTTTTTACGGCCATTGACAAACCTAACTAAATTAGGTATATTAAGTAGTGAACAAAAGAGCACTAAAACTGTTTAAAAATGACCATAATGTTGACTAGAAATTTGATGATTCCAGACGGGAAAAAACGACTTTCGATTCAATCCATCGAGGCTCGCCAAACGGCGAGCCTCTCTTTTTTTGAGAGGTAAAACCATGAGCTACGACTACCATGAAAACATCAAGGACGACTGCGTGACGGCCATCAAGGAATACCTTGGGTATCACGACGTGAAGGGAATGTCCAAGGAAACGCTGAAAGAGAAATTCCGCGATGCGTTCTGGGTTGACGATTCCGTCACTGGCAACGCTTCGGGTTCCTATACGTTCTCCAGCTATGAGGCAGAGCAGAATATCGCGGGGAACTGGGACTTGCTTGGCGAGGCCATGACCGAGTTCTGCTGCGAGTGCAACGCCATCGAGAAAGGCGCCGAATGGGCTGATGTGACGATTCGCTGCTACCTGCTTGACGAGGGCATCGAAAAGGCGATGGAGGAACTGGAAGAAGAAATCGAAAAAGCGATTGAGGAAGAACCCGAAGAAGAATGCGCGGAGGCATAGCGATGGAAAGGGCGAAAGTGAAAGAACAGCTTGAACGGATGATGAATGAGTTCAATCAGAAATCCGACGAACTTCAAAAGATGGCGGAGAAAAGCATCAACGGAACCATGGAAAAGTACACGCTGGCGCAAGCCGACACCGCAGCGGCGAAGCTGCTCGCGCTCAAGGAACTTGCCTTGAGGCTTGGCTTCGCTGTTGTTTACGATGCAATCCAAAACAAGTGGACACTAACCTAAAGGAAAAAAACAATGAAGATAAAAGCATACCTAATCGACGTTATCAACGAGACCCACAAGGCGGTCGAAATTGAAAACAAGCTCGCGGACTATTACCGCGAATTGCAGTGTACCGTGATTGACATTCAGGAACGGAAAATCGGAAAAAAGGTCTTCGACATTATCTGCGACGATGAAGGTCTTTTCAAGGAGCCTGCGAAAATCAGTGCCATCGACAATCTCGGTTCGCCTATGTTTGTCGGCAATCTCCTGGTCGTAAAAAATAAGGACGGAGAGACTACCACATTGAGCGACGAAGATGTATATTACGTTTCCGAACATGTGGAAAAACTTTGTACCAAGCTGTTTCCGAAAGGCTACCCGATGCTGACGCAGGTCGAATATTGCTAGGAGGGCTGAACATGAATTTGAAAATCGGAGACAAGATTGAAATTCTCGAAATGGTAGGCGAACCCCAGTACACGGGAAAGGTCGGAGTCGTTGATTTTATTGACGACGCTGGTCAAGTGCATGGAAGCTGGGGAGGCTTGGCCGTCCAACCTGAACGCGACAAAGTTCGGCTGCTGGAGGGGTGACGATGGCGGAAGGACAGCTGGATTTCTTTTCCATCCTGGATTCCGCAAGCGAAGCGAACAACGCAAGGCCATGGTGTAAATCATGGCTTTGCGCCCGTAAGAACGACTGCGGAGTCTATGTGGAGAATGTGCAGACATTCAGGCAGGGAGAGGGCTACAGGCGCTACGTGGAGCTGAAATGCGCCCTCGACTACCCGCGGGTCTATTACGCTTGCAGCATCCAGGACAGAATTTCCGGGCGCGGTTCGCCACTGGATGCCGATGGAGATTACTGCTTCGACGTGTTCGACGGAATCGCGGACGTGGAGAAGAAGGTACGCGGCTATCTGACGCGCTGTGCGTCGGGCTACGAGGTGAACCGTTCCTGGATAGATGGCGTGGTGAACATGCTCAAGAACAGCTTGCAGCAATAGTACAAAAGCTATTTTTAAAGCGAGGCAAACAATGAATTACAGAACTCTGTGCAGCTTTTACAAGGGCGAGAAGGAATGTCCCTT
Source organism: Fibrobacterales bacterium Fibro_02 (assembly GCA_001603905.1). Taxonomy (GTDB): domain Bacteria; phylum Fibrobacterota; class Fibrobacteria; order Fibrobacterales; family Fibrobacteraceae; genus Fibrobacter. The sequence goes on along the minus strand of LVAE01000055.1, from coordinate 1,143 downwards.
TGAAGCTGGGAATGGAAATGCGGGGAAATTCTGGATGGCGGAACGGTTCGTGTGCGAGGAATACGCGCAGACCGTCGAGAAGCAGGTCGAGACCGATTTCTTCCGCATGGTCGCCGCCTATATGTGCAAGTGGGCGCCCTACAATTTTCCCGACCTGATACGCGACTACCTGTCGAAGTCCGATGCCGATGAAAAAATCAAGGCTCAAGTGAAAGCGATGTATCTCTAGTCTTAGGCGGCAGTAGGAGCCGCCTTCGGTCTCTTTTTTGCACAAAATATGATTTATTCACTTGAAAAAATCCGATTTTTACTATCTTTGCGCTCGGAGCCTTAGCTCAATCGGTTAGAGCGTCGGACTCATAAAAATTGTGGCACCAGCTTGAAAGAGCTGGATGCGAATGGGAAGAAATCGGTGAAACCTAACCAGCGGAAACGCTGCACGGCAACGCCGAGCCGAGCCAGGGGTACACTCCTGGAAGGTGTAGAGACTAGCGGAGCAGTAGAGCCTGCTTAATGACCGCGCAAGCCTCCCACGCCTAAACCCGCAAGGGCATGGCGAAGACATAGTCCACGGAGGTGCGAAAGCATCACGAACGTAAACCCGTTGGTTCCCGGTTCAAGTCCGGGAGGCTCCACTTAAAGAGGATGAGCTGAACAGCTCACCCTCTTTTTTTATCTTTAGGGTAAAGCCCTTGGAGGATTTTTATGCCCTTCGGGGCAGTAAAGGGAGGACAATCACATGAAAATAATCAATATTGGAATTCTTGCCCATGTAGACGCTGGAAAGACGACCTTGACGGAGAGCCTGCTATATGCCAGCGGAGCCATTTCAGAACCGGGGAGCGTCGAAAAAGGGACAACGAGGACGGACACCATGTTTTTGGAGCGGCAGCGTGGGATTACCATTCAAGCGGCAGTCACTTCCTTCCAGTGGCACAGATGTAAAGTCAACATTGTGGATACGCCCGGCCACATGGATTTTTTGGCGGAGGTGTACCGCTCTTTGGCTGTTTTAGATGGGGCCATCTTGGTGATCTCCGCTAAAGATGGCGTGCAGGCCCAGACCCGTATTCTGTTCCATGCCCTGCGGAAAATGAACATTCCCACCGTTATCTTTATCAACAAGATCGACCAGGCTGGCGT
>LVAE01000054.1 GCA_001603905.1 Fibrobacterales bacterium Fibro_02 | reverse complement strand
CGAAGTTCTTCTTGATTTGCACGCAGAAGAAGACCTTGTGGCCCTTTTCGATACTGCGGAGCTGCGTCACCATGTCAAAGTGGTCGTCGTAGTCGATTGCCGTGACGTCGATCAGGTAATTCATCTTGAATTCGGGATCGTTCTTGACGTATTCCACGGCGGGCACGTAGTCTTCGACGCTGATCATCACTTCGAGGGGACGGTCGGCGGGCATGGCGGCCACCACATCTTCGATGGGGTCTTCGCTGTGTGTATGCACGGTGATGTTCGGGAACTTCGCCTTGAGCTTCTTGTAGATATCAAGCTGGCTCATACCAAAGCGCTTGCAGGCTACGCGGGGCACTTCGGGGAAGTCTTCCTTTTTCACGCGCACAGGCTTGAAGCTGCTCTTGTAATCGGGATTTTCTTCCTTGAACTTCGCGCGGGCTTCGGCCATTTCCTCGTCCTTGATGCGTTCAAGGGCGGCCCAGGTCTTTGCGGCTTCGCGGTAGCGGTCCATGGTGGACACATCCTTCGGTTCGCCTTCGTGCCAGGGATCGCGGCAGGTTTCCTTGAGAATCTTTTCGCGGAGCGTCAGGAGTCCGTGGAACAGTGCTTCTGGGCGAGGAGGGCAACCGGGAACGAATACGTCCACCGGAATCAGGTTCTGCGCCCCGCGCACCACAGCGTAGTTGTCGTAAATGAAGGGGCCACCGCTGATGGTGCAGGCGCCCATCGCAAGAACGTACTTGGGACCCGGCATCTGTTCCCAGAGCATCTGGAGAGCGGGCGCCATACGGCGGGTAATGGTTCCTGCGATAATGAAAAGGTCCGCCTGGCGGGGCGAAGCGCGGAACACTTCGGAGCCAAAGCGGGCGATATCGTAGCGGGCCATGGAGCTACTCATCATTTCGATGGCGCAGCAGCTGGTGCCGTAGGTGAGGGGCCAAATGGAGTTTGCACGAGCCCAGTTGACAACGTAGTCAATCGCGTTGACGACATACTTTCCACCGGGTATTGGATCTAAAATCTTAGGAGCTAGGTTAATAATTCCCATAGGGCTATTCCCACTTAAGGATTCCTTTCTTCCATGCGTAGGCAAGTCCCGAAACGAGAATTGCCATGAAAATGACTAGGTCGATAATGACGATCGAGGGGTTGAGCATCGTGCCCCCGGCCATGATTTCCTTGAAGTTCGCCATCACGGGGAACAGGAAAAGTGCTTCGATGTCGAAAACGAGGAACAGCAGTGCGAACAGGTAGTAACCTACCTTGAACTGGATTCGCGCGTTGCCTATGGTTTCCATGCCGCATTCGTACGGCGCCATCTTGTTTTTGGTGTTCTTGGTGCGGTAACCGAGCAGAAGCCCCGTAACGGTAGCCGCTGCCGCGATAAACGCGCCCAGGAATAGGAAGATTGAAAGGATGATGTATTCTGACATTTTTTGTGTCTCTTGTCTTTCGTCTCTCGTTTAGTAAAAGTTCTGTAGCTCCTGTACGGTTCCAAATATCGTGTTGCCAATCTGGAATCGGTCAAGGACGTGCCGTAACAGGTCCTTGAATTCATCCATGGTCGCTGCGTTCATTTCGTTCAGTTTTTCTTGAATGGCGTTCACGTAGCCCGAGGCAACTGGTTTGGTTTTGAGGTCTTGCATTTCGCCGGCCCACCGTTGCAGCATCTGGTCGGTATCGATACGGGCGATAACATAGTGTGTGGTCGAAAGCATTTCTTGCAAAAAGTGAACCAGGAAGATTTCTTCTTGCAAAATACCCCAGCGTTTGTCCTTGGAATACATCGCCTTGTTTTCGTTCTTGCCGTAAAAGATTGCCGCCTGGGCATATTCGAGGCAGGTCATGATCAGCCTCTCGTAGCGCTTGATTTCCTTGCTCAGGCTCTGGAACCAGATGGCGTCCGCCACCGGATTCGGTTCCTTACGGTCTGCGATTTCGTTCGGAAAAATTGCCCTGAACGCGTAGTAGACTTCTTCGTAATAGCGGTTGCGCATACGGCAGTTGAAGGCGCGGTTCTTTAAGGTGTAGTCGCTATGGTGGAGTTTGCTTATCATGATTTGACCACCTGTTTTACGCCGTTAATGTTCTTGATGGCGGTGATAATGGAATCGACCTGTTCCTTGCGGAAAGCCTTGAATACGAGCCTAATGCGGCCTGAATAATGCTTGCTTGCCGAGGAGACCCTTTCGAGGAACACGTTCGCGCGCTTGAGTTCCTGCAGCACGTCGAAGGTGATGTTCTTGCGGTTCTCGGTCTCGATGGTCAGGTGCGCCTCGAAAGAATGCTTGATGTCTTCGCTCCATTCGACGGCGATGCGCTGTTCCATGGGCAGGTTCTTGAGTTGCGGACAGTCCGTGTTGTGAACTTCGATACCAATTTTCGGGCGCAATACGCCGACAATCGGGTCGCCGGGGACGGGGCTGCAGCACTTGGCGAAATGCACCACCAAACTAGTTTCCTGGCCAATCTGCAGGGGCATCTCGTCGCGGTGTTCGACCTTTGCGTCCTTGTTGAACATGGGGAAGAACCGGAGCGAGTTCGATTCCTTGGTCGTGGTTTCGCCACCGTTCAAGAAACGCTGGATGTCCGCCAGCGGAAGTTCGCCCTGGCCAAGTCTTTCGTAGAAGTCGTCGATGGTGGGCGTCCCGAAATACTTGCAGATGCTTTCTTCGGAAGGACGCTTGACCTTTTCGATCTTTTGTAGGCGGAGTTCGCGGTCCCAAATTTCCTTACCGAGGTCGAGCGCCTGTTTCATGATGCTGCTCTTCATCCAGCGGCGCAGTTCCTGCTTGGCCTTCACAGTTTTCACCATGTCGAGCCATTCGGGACTCGGTTCTTGGTTCGGGCTCTTGAGCACCTGGATGGTGGCGCCGTGTTCGACGACTGTATCGAGGTTCACCACCTCGTCATTGATCTTCGCACCGATGCAGTGCAGGCCGAGTTCGGTATGGACCGCAAAGGCGAAGTCCAAAACGATGGAGCCCTGCGGGAGTTCGATCGAGGTTCCCTTGGGCGTAAAGACCGTCATTCCGGTGGGCTTCAGGTCCACCTTCAAGAAGTCGAGGTATTCCTTGGAGTCCGAAATTTCGGACTGGAGCTTTACCATGTGGTTCAGCCATTCCAGTTCCTCGCCCTCGTGCTGGGTTTCCATCTTGTAGGCCCAGTGGGCGGCGAATCCCTTTTCGGCGGTCAGGTCCATGTCCTTGGTACGGATCTGGACTTCGACCATCTTGTTTTCGGGGCCGATTACGGTGGTGTGGATGCTCTGGTAAAGATTCGGTTTCGGGGTCGCGATGTAGTCCTTGAAGCGACTCTGCAGCGGGGTCCACAGGTTGTGGACGTAGCCCAGGGCCAGGTAGCATTCGGGAATCGTTTCTACGATGATGCGAATGGCAAAGATGTCGAAAATGTCTTCGAACTGGCATCCGCGGCTGATCATCTTGTTGTAGATGCTGTAAATGTTCTTGGTGCGGCCCTGGATCGTACAGTCGAAGTCTTCGAGCGCCATCTTGATCTGTAACGGGCCGATGACCGACTGGATATACTTTTCGCGGGATTCCTTGTTCTCGATGAGCAAGTCCACCAGTTTCTGGTATTCGTCGGGATTGACATATTTGAAACTTAGGTCTTCCAGCTCGTTTTTCAGCTTGTAGAGGCCGAAACGGTGGGTGAGCGGAATGTAGATGTCGAGCGTTTCCTGCGCAATGGCTTGCCGTTTTTCGGGCTTCATGTAGCGCATGGTGCGCATGTTGTGGATGCGGTCCGCAATCTTGATCATGATGACCCGGGGGTCTTTCGCCATGGCGATGATCAGCTTACGGTAGGTTTCCGCTTTCTGGGCGGTCTTGCTCGATTCCTGGGCGGCCGTGATCTTGGTAACGGCATCGACCATGAAGGCGGTGTCGTTTCCGAATTTTTCGGCAATTTCTTCAAGGGAGTGGTTGGTATCTTCAACCACGTCGTGGAGTAGCCCTGCGAGGACCGTTGACTGGTCTTGTTTTAGGTCTGCAAGAATTTTGGCTACTTCGTAGGGGTGCTCGGTGTAGGGCATTCCGCTCTTGCGGTACTGCCCCTCGTGAGCCTCTGCAATAAAGGCAACAGCTTTTTCTAGAATCCCACGATCCAGATTAGGATTCTTCTTTAGAAGCACATCGATAATGTGCGTTTGATTTGATGTCAGGCTCGTTTGATCCATCACCCTAAATAATATCTAAAAATTGGTGCATTGATGTATGCAAATTTGCGAAATAAGCGAAAAATAAGGGTTTTTTGAGTATCGATTCTTTCTTTTGCGAATGAATAAACTGTTGTAATGGCGAACAACACTTTGTCTTTACGAAGTATTTGATATAGGAAGCTAAAAACCTATTTTATTTACAGGCCATAACGCCCAATAGCTAGGGAGTGGTTTGGAAAATAGATGACCGTTGGGGATTGTTTGGGGGTTAAGAACAATACTGCGGTCATGCCCTAGCCCCGACTGGTTTATCCGTCGGGAAAAGCCGCGCCCGACACTTGCGGGGTGCGGCTTTTTTGTGTGTTATTTTCTCGTACGCGTGATTGCCTATGCGCCGGCGTCCTCGAGACGCTTGACATGGCAGTAAGCCAGTTCCTTAGTTTTCTCATCACGTAAATGTAGGCTGGAGCCTTCGCAATAGCGCCAGTACTTGCAGGTCTTGCAGTCGCCGATTTTAGCCCAGCTGCGGTCGCGCATCACTTGGTAGCGGTTCTGCCATACGTCCCAGATGTCATCCTTGTAGATGTTGCCCTGGATGTAATCGCCGCGGAGGCTCGGACATGCTGAGATGCTCCCGTCACAAAGCACGGAACTGACGTTCACTCCGGCACGGCAGAAGAACGGATAGCTGCGGGCATCCTTCTCGTAGCTGCCGAGGAATCCTTCGCAGCCGTAGTTCACGTTGATTACGTGCATATTCTTGACTTCGCGGATAAAGTCGAATACCTGGCGGAATTCCTGGTTTGTAAGCTGGAACAGCGGATTGTCCTTGGCGCGGCCTTTCGGGAATACTGTCGCGATTCTCCAGCGTTTCACGCTGATTTTCAGGAGAATGTCGAGAATCTTCGGGAGTTCATTTAAATTTTGCCGGTTTACGCAGGTCATCACATCGAAGGTCAGGCCTTCGGTGTGGGCGGCCATGTCAATGGCACGCAACGCTCGCTCAAAGCTATGCGGGTCGCCGCGGAAATGGTTGTGGCTTTCTTGCAGACCGTCGAGACTGATGGTGAGTGAGCGGAGGCCTGCATTCAGCAGCTTGGTGTAGCGTTCGGGGGTCATCGCAAGGCCGTTGCTGACCATGCCCCAGGGGTAGCCGCGCTTCATAATTTCCTTGCCGCATTCTTCGAGGTCTGCGCGCATCAGGGGCTCGCCGCCGGTAATCACCACGATAAAGTGCTTTGGGTCAATGTGCGGAGCCAGCTTGTCGAGTACCCCCATAAAGTCTTCGCGCGGCATGTCCGGGATAGCTTCCTTCACGCAATCGCTTCCGCAGTGCAGACAATGCAAGTTACAACGCAGGGTGCATTCCCAGAAAAAATAGGTAAGCGGATGCGCCTTGATTTCGTTGTGGCGGTAAAGGCGATAAGCTTCGAGAGCGAGTTTTTTCTTAAGAGAGAGTTGCATAATCTAATCAACTTTTATATAGGTTGCATCCGACTTTTCGGGGCAGTCGATGATGGGGTGGCAACCGGCCAGCGAATCCAGTTCTTCGGAAATATTCGGGTTCCGTTCGATGCAGACGTCACCATTTTCTGTGCAGTTCGGGGCTTTATCGCTACCCGCCTTCGGGGCGAACACCTGGACTCCTTCGGGGAGCTCAACGCCTTCCGCACCCGCAGCAGAGGGGTCCCTCAGGTATTTGTTTCCGTCAATGCAGTCGATAATCTTGAACACCCTGCCTTCGACATTCTGCGCACTATCGTTAAAACAGAGAGTCTTGTATGTGAGAACAGTGTCCCTGTCGTCAAGGTAGTACGGGACACCATAGTCGAGAACCATTTGCATGATTTCGCTGCTGGAACTTTCTTCTTCGGTCCCTGAGCTAGTCGAAGGGGCGCTGGAACTGGACGTCGTCGCATCATCCGTACTAGAACTGGAAACCGGGTTTTCGGCGGGGTCGCTGTAATTGGGGTCGGAACCGTAAAGACACACTGCTTCAGAAGCAGAGTCTTCACAACCTGCCCAGAACAGGGCGGTCAACGTAAGTGCAATTTTTTTCCAATGCTTGTAGAACATGAATCCTCCAACTTGTCAGAATCGGCTCCATTTTGGATCAAATATATACAAAATAAAACCCGATTGCAATCATCGGGCGAAAAAGTGTGATAGCAGCTTTTTTTATTTCTTAAACTTTACAGCGGTGCCGTAGACGATGATTTCTGCGGAACCTGCCATCACCGAGGCGGTCGCGAAGCGCACATTCACGATGGCGTCAGCACCGATTATTCCGGCCTGGTTTTCCATACGTTCAATGGCGATATTGCGGGCGTCGTTCAGCATCTCGGTGTAGCCGGCGATTTCGCCGCCCACAAGTGTCTTGAGTCCTGCAAATACGTCGCGCACCACGTTCTTGCTAAAGACAACGCTCCCGCGTACCATCTGAAGTGTTTCGATTTCTTTGCCGGTAATAAAGTCTGTTGTATAGAGCTTCATAAGTCCTCCTTTTTTGCGATAATATACAAAACAAAATCCCTGAATAAATTAAATTTGCCGTGAAAAAACATTTTTAGGGATAACGGAGAATTTATGAAACAGAGTGTCATCCTGAGTGTAACGAAGTGGAGTCGAAGGATCTCCATTTATTTTGCCTTGTTCCTTGTCGCCTGTAGCGGTGACGGTTCTTCTACCGGTGCAAATGGGGGGTCTGGCAATAGTTCTAGCAATGGTGGCGGCAGCGAATACGATGATTCCTCGAATACCCTCAAGGACTTGCGCGACGGCAAGGCTTACAAGACTGTGAAAATCGGTAATCAAGTTTGGATGGCCGAAAACCTTGATTATGAAACGGGAAACGCAGTCTGCGGCGAAAAGGAATATATGACCTTATTCGGTTGCCTTTATTCCTGGGACGAAGCGAAAACGGCGTGCCCCGGTGGTTGGCATTTGCCGAGTCAGGCTGATTGGAATACGCTGATTGAATTTGTCGGAGATTCCTCGACGGCAGGGAAGATTCTCAAGGCCTCGAATACTTGGAGCGATAAAGGTCATTACAAAGACGGCACCGACGATTACGGCTTTACCGCATTGCTGGGCGGCGTGCGCCTCCCGCAAAAGGGCAAGACACATCAGTCATTCGTCAATTCGGGAGCCTTTTTCTGGAGCGCCACCGAGGTCGATGACGACGAGTCGATTACCTTGGTTTTGCGCTACGAAAACGATGCAGCGACATTGTTCGAAAACTACAAGGACGCCGGCGTCAGTGTCCGCTGCGTGAAGAATTGAGTTAGAAAAATACCCTATAGGGAACGGCTTTGGGGCGCTTCCGCCCCTTGCTGTCAAAGTAGAAGTCGCGGCGGAGACTGTTCATTTTTGCGGCAGGTCGCTTTGCTATGGATGTTGTTGTCTCATCGGAATAAATCATGAAGTATTGGTTCGTTCCGTTGTGTCGGATTTCTTCTATCATAAATCCGTTTTTATTTTCTGTAATTGTGTGGTCGTATGACTGTACAATGTCTCCATCTTTTATCGGATTCCCGTTGTTATCTGTGCAACCATCTTCGCAATCATGAACTCGGTAGAATTCGTGGCAAATATGGCTGTCATTTGGGTCGGTAACATAGATTTCAAAACTGGCAGTATCCATCGGTGCGCCGTCTTCTGATCCAAGATGCAGGTTGAACAAGGTGTCGTTTTTTAATGATACTTCAATGTGACCTAGGTAAAAGTTATCTTCACCCTCTTTTTGTGAGAATTCTGAATAATTAAGAACAACACCGTCTTTATAAATTTTTGAAGAATCCCTAGTTGTTCTTGATCCTACTATAGAGGATTCCTTGGTTAGAGTTCCACTTATGAGTGTTTCGATAAATACCGTGTCGCCTAAAATTTTTTTAGAGGCAATGCTGCGGTCGGAGAGAGTAGTTAAATCGTCTACTAGATAAAACTGAATCGTCGTATCGGTCTGGGTTATTCCGTCTCCATTCGATTTAACTACTGATCTTACGTAATCTTTTTCTCTTAGAATTTTCTCGGAACGAAAAAAATCTCCGTCGTAAGTGAAAAAAGTACTATCAAGGATGGCGTCCGTTCCTCCTAAATAAAGCCCATACCAATCTTTATAATACATCAGCAGTCCTTCCGTGCAGGTAATGGCATGGACTGTTGGGACAAGGAACAGTAGGAAAAGAAAATAGCGCATCATATGTAGCCTGTAATTTTCTTTTGCCTAATGTAAAAAAACAGATACATCTGTCAATAAAAGTGAAATTGCTTTTTTTGCAGAAACCTTTGATGCTCGGTCGTAGCCAAGCTCGCATAGCTGCTACTTTCGCTTAGGGGGCGGAGCCCCACCTTGGTGGCCATGCGCACTAAGCAACAAGTTGCTAAGTGCTGTCCGCCATTAGGCGTGGGGGGGGGGGAGAGCAACGGAG
>LVAE01000103.1 GCA_001603905.1 Fibrobacterales bacterium Fibro_02 | reverse complement strand
TTTAGCAAGTCCAGGTTGAAGGAATGGCTCAACAATGTCATTTCCAGCGGCGGCATCGCCGTTTGTGCGAGAAAGACGCACTTCACGATGGACGAATTTTAGGAAGATACCTCCTTGACGCACGAAGGCCCTGGCTTATGCCGGGGCCTTTTCTATTTTTGTCGTGATGAAAAAGCGGCTGACATATTCCGATGTGCTTGAGTCTCAAACCTGTTTTGAATTTCAGATGAAATTCAGCTGGGAGAATATGTTTATCCATATCTTTGGTGGATTCATGGGGCAGAAGGATGCAGAAGGCCCTGACCTTGATATTGACCTTTCTCCCGAAAAACTGCTTGAAACGATGAAGAAGTCCGTCGAGACTGGGGAAGATTTACTGCTTCGCGTTGCTACTCCGCATATTGTCCCCGAAGGTGCTGTTGAATGATTGAGATTGAACACGCCTTGAGAAATTACCTGGTGAACCCGAACGACTTGGATTTGGGTTTCGCGATGGCTGCTTTGGCTCGAAAGACAAAAGCGCATTATCGCGAACTGGGAGGCAACCTAAAGAAGGAAGCTGTCACGCTCGGCAAGACCTTCGCAGTTGATTTGAAAATCGGCAAATGGCCCGATGTTCTTGACGGAAAGTTTGAAGACAACTTTAAAACAAAAACCGTTTCCTTCTTGAAGAAGATAAACGGCGATGTGCATAAGGCTGCGGAGCTGATGCTCAAACAGTGCTTCGACACCGTTGAAAAGAATGTTAAGCGGTGAAATGAATGGAATAAGATGAAGATGGCTCGCTTTCGCGAGCCTGATTTATTTCTTATTGAGAGCCTTTTCCAGGTCGTCTTGCAGCAGGTGGCTGTAGGTGTCCAAGGTCTGGCGCACGTCTTCATGGCGCATCAACTGCTGAACGATTTTCGGGCCAACGCCTGAACGGATTAGGTTGGATGCGAATGAATGACGCCACTTGTGGTTCGTCGCGTCGTCGCTCTTATATCCCGCAGCTTCCACTGCAATTCGCAGCGTTTCGTTGCACCTGTCCGCATGGTCGAAACGGGCTGTCGCGAACATGCCGTCTTTCAGCTTGCCGTAGCGTTTGATTTCCGCCTTGAGGCGGTCGCTAATAGGGAGGAACGCTTCCTTGTCGCCCTTGCCGACGACGCGCATCTTTCCGTCCTCTTGGATGCACGACGGCCCGAATCGGCAAGCCTCCGCATGACGTAGGCCAGCGAAAGCCATGACCGACCAGAACAGTCTAAATTCCGGGTCGGGCGCGTTGTCGAGAATTTTTTCAATCTGGTCGGGAGTCCAGAACGCCTTGGCGCGTTTCGGAACCTTGGGGAACGCCACGTCGCGGAACGGGTTGTAGTCGCCCAGGTCGTAAATCTTAGCCGCCCACTGGCAGAACTGGCTTGTGCAGCGAACCATTTCGTGCTGGGACTTGGGAGCGTACCTTTCGGACAGCCACACCGCCCAGTTCGTCGCCTGTTCCGCATCGAAGCGCATGAGCGTCTTGATGCCGTTAGCGTCAAGCCATTCCCTGAATGTCTTGAGTCGGTACTTGTAAGCGAGGTGGGTCTTGGAGTCGTCGCCCTTGGACGCTGCGACGGAATCCAGGAACTTCGGGAGCGCCTCGTCGAAGCCCCTGTCCTTCGGCATGAGCTTGCGGCGGATTTCCTCGGGCATGAACCTGGCCGCGTTCATCATGTTCAGCCATTCCTGTGCGTCGCTCTTGCGCTTGGTTTTAAGGCTTATGTAGGAGAACTCGCCATCCTCCGCGATTCTCCCGTACCATGTAAGGTTGCCGCGGTACTTGTACCGCTGCGATATGCTGTAGCTTTTCATACAAACAAATCTACTAAAATTTGCCTAAAAGTCGGCTCACAAAAAGCTCACAAATGTCTCACATCATACCCGATTTTTGGCGGTTTCTCCCGTCTTTCGGGAAAAACCATTACAAGCGACGGAGAACCGCGACAGAAAGTCCAAATCGCGCCGGAAGCCTTGATTTTACTGATGAAAAAGGCCCGGAGGCTTTTGCCTTCGGGCTTCCAATGGAGTACTTTCTGAAAATTTTTCGGGGCTGGGTTGATAGTCCGCTGCTCTAACCAATTGAGCTAAAGTCCCGATGATGGGCCAAATATAGTCTTTTTGTAATGAAAGAACGGACGTTACAGTCCAAGTTCACCGAATATGAGCAGGTATTTGGAAATGGTCCTGCACCATTCGTAGTGGAATCCGCTGTAGGCGTTCACCACGCACTTGTCCCAGTCCTGTATTTCGGTCTTGTAGACGTTGACCGCGTCCTTCACGCCACGAAGCATTTGGTGCGGGGCGTTCGCGTCGTCCACGAGGAACGCGTTCGCTTCGCCTGCGGTTTCGAGGGCGTAGCTGGTGAGCATCGTGGAAACGCCGACCGTGCGGCCCGTAAGGGGAAGTGTCCCTGCGGCCATTGCCTTAAGGATAATCGAGGAAGACGGTTCGCGGAGGTTCGCTGCAAACAAGGCGTCGGATCCGGCGAGTGTGTCGCGGAGCTGTAGCGTGTTGTCGTCGTCGCTTTCGAGGTCCTGGACGCACATGACTTCGGGGTACTGCTGCGCGAAGTCCTTGTAGTAGTTCCATTCGCTATTGTTCGACGAAATACCGACGATAATGAATACGTCGAGTCGCGTGATATCCGATAGAATCGTTGCGAGCGTTTCGGAGGTGTTGCCCGCTTCTTCGTCGAGATGGACGTAAAGGACCATCCTGCCGTCGAAATCGACTCCCAACTGCTGTTGGAGGTGCGCCCTGGCTCTGGACTTCGCTTCCTTGATGGGAAGGTTTTCCTTGTTGAAGTCCCAGATCTGGTAACTCACGCCGAACTGGACTCCGATGAGCTTTTCGGAATTTCGGTTCAGGAATCCGCTGATTCCGCCGGGGAGGTTCGTGTTGAGCATGGCGTCGCGGTAACCGGGCGACGGGAACAGCACCTTGGTCGCATAGAGAATGCCGACCTTAAGAAGGCTGACCTTGCCCCAGAATTCGTAACCGTCCATATTGAAATCTTTGCGGGGAAGCCCGATCTTTTCGATTTCGCTCGAAGGAATATGGAAATCGTAGGTGATGTTATGGACGGTGAAGAAGAACGGGATCTTGCTGAAATTTTGATAGGTCGTGTGTGCGAGTGCGCCGGCGAGGGCTCCGCCCCATTCGTGGCCAAGGATGGCTCGACATTCGAAATGGGAGTCTTCTGCATAGGCTAGGGCCGCCGAGGCCAGGAAGGCGAACCGGATGTGGTTGTCTGTGTAGGGGGCACTCTGGGGAGGTCCGTAAATGTAGGGCCTACCGAAATACTCTTCGTTGTAGATATAGGTGTGCAGCGGGTCCTTGTCGGAAACCCAGATCTCGTAGGGCTTGTTCTGGAGCCTTTCGGTGCCGGTATAGATGCAGTGGTAGCTCTCGACATCGACCATCATGTTCTTGAAAAACGGCGAGCATGTAATAACTTTCGTGCCGGCGCTCGCAAAAGCGTCGGTCATGCGGTTGACCGCGGTGGCCAACGGACTGGTCTTGTACCAGTTTCCTGCTTCGGGGCTTACGACAAGAATATTCATGCCTAGATGGTTCTCCAAACAAAAATTTACCTGCTAGACAGGTTTAGCATAAATTTATTTAATTATTTTTAGAAAGTATATTAAAAAATCATTTTTTTTTGATAAAAGACTATATATCTATCTATATTAGTTGAAAAACATCAACTGAAGGAAACAAAAATGAAAAAAATGCTAATCGCCTCTTTGGCAGCCGCTGTCGCATTCACGATGGTCGGTTGTAAGGGTACCAATGAAAAGCGTGGTGACGAACACCTTAAGGAAGGCCGTTACCGCAATGCCATCAATTCTTACCTGGAAGCCAAGAAAAAAGGCAGCATGTCCGACGAATTTTATGACAACTTCACTTTGGCCCTTGTGCGCGCCGCTGAAACGGAAGCCAAGAAGGACCTGAACAGTGACCTGATCAACGGATACTTCGACAAGGCTTCCGTGAACATGGCCGATGTCCAGAATGCCGAAGTTATTGAAGAATACGTGACCAAGCTTGCTACCATCGGTAAGCAGCAGGCCGCACAGGAAGGCATGGACTACGGTACGATCGTGAACGCCTTCGCAAAGATTGACACCGCTCTTGCTACCGCCAAGGCCAAGGGTGCTGGTGAAGCTGCCGTGAAGGCAATCCGCACCGAAGCTGAAAACGCTTACGTTGCCAAGAACCTCTCCGAAGCCGTGGGCGAATCTGACCCGGTGGTGAGCGAATACCAGATCATGAAGATCGCTGAAATGGCTCCGGAAAATGCCGAAGTCAAGGCAGCCCTCAACAAGAGCCGCAAGGGCACTCGCGGTTACTTCCTGATCTTCGGTGAACAGATCGGTGAACCGGTGAGCCGCCGCGTCGACAAGTGGGGCTACGTGATGGCCTTCCCGACCCTGAAGATCGCTCCGGGTTCTCTCTCCGGCGAACTCCAGTTCTGGGCTTCTACGGGTAACAACACCGAACTCGACCCGAGCAAGATCAAGCTCGTCTCTACCGACGGCAAGGAAGTCTTCGCCAAGGGTAACAGCGGCTGGTGCGAAGCTGAAGTGCTCGTGGGCAAGAAAGGCCAGGAAAAGATCGAAAAGAAAAAGCAGAGCTTCAAGGGCAAGGGCAAGCTCATGAACGAGTTCCAGTGCTCCGTGAATGTTTCCTTCTCTTATGCCAAGGACTTCGTACCGGACTACATCGAATACAAGGATGAATACGGTATCGGCCGCAAGTACCTCGGTCAGTAAGAATAAAACCTAAAGGTTTAAATTGGAAAGGCGAGAGAAATCTCGCCTTTCTTTTATGCATTCATAGTTGAGTATGTGGGGAAAAAATAGAGGCTAGTTTTGCCTGAATAGATTAAAAATCAGAACGCTACGATTTAATAGCCAGGTGTTACGTCGGACAGCACTTAGCAATTTATTGCTTAGTGCGCATGACCACCAAGGTGGGGCTGGCGATTGAAGCCCGTTGGAAGGGGTAGCGAAAGACTAGAACTAAAGTTAAGACCGACTGCGAGATTTGTAACGAACAAGCCCCGGTGTAACCGGCTAGCGAGTGAGTGCAAATATCGCGAGGAGGCCTTCGTTGAACTTGACAAGGCTTTCGCGAGGGGGAGGCTTCCCCCTACAAAAAAAAACACCGGGCGAAAACCCGGTGAAGAAAGCTTTATGCAGGTGCTCTTGTCCGTGAGCGGTCTTGTTAGAAACTAGCCTTGCCGCTCAAACCGAGGGAGAACCTTGCCTTGCCGAACGGGGTGTTGTCGGTATCGGTGAAGTTGTAGCCGTACCAGACAACGATTTCGGTGTTCATGGTCGGGTAGATGTAGTGGTTCATGCCCAGGAAGTGGAAGTCGTCGCCATGAATTTCCTTGTCCGGATCGTGATATTCGTAGCTCACGCCCAGGGTGTACTTCTTGTGGATGTTGAAGCTGGGTTCCACGGCGAACAGCATCTGGTCGTCTGTCATCAGCTGGGGTTCGGCCGCGTAGCTCTTGTCGGTAATGGTGTAGAAGTAGGTCAGGGCCAGGTTGAAGATGGCGTAGTTCATGCTCGGCTCGAGCAAGAAGGAGTGGACGCCCTGTCCCTTGTAGGGGTGGAGTCCCCATACGGCGTAGATGCCGTAGTTGAACTTGTCGTAGCTCTTGGAGTAGTCGATTTCGGTACCGAGCACGTAGGTGTGGGAACGGTTGATTTCGGAACCGAACACCCAGTCGAGGCTCGGGGTGATGATCAAGTGCTCGTCGGTGTGGTTGATGAGCGGGAACCCGTAGGTGGCGAAGAGGGCTACGGTGTGGTCGGTTGCGTCGGATGCGCCTAGGTACAAGGAGCCGCGTCCGTACTTGTCGTTACCGACATCGAGGCCGATACCGCGGAGGTTTTGTTCACGGACGATGACGGCGTAGCGGGAAACGTCGCGCCAGAAGTAGTAGTTGAAAGCGCCTGCGCTGTAGGTCATGTCACCGAAGATAAGGGTGACTTCGTGGCTGACATCCCAGCGGAACTGGACACCGTCGAATTCAAAGGCGTTGTTGCGGCCTTCCGAACCCATGGCGGTGGAACGGGCAAGTCCGTGACGGACTTCGGATTCCTTGAGTTCGCCGTTTTCGTTGACGAAGGTACTGTGGGTCGTTCCGTTGACGATGACGGCGATGTTTTCGTCGAGGTGGGCCTTCAGGGCGAGGTCAATGTCCTGGTTGCCGGCGTTGGTCGGGTCAAAATCGCTGTCAAAGTAGCTGGCGTAGTCCATGTTCACGTCGCCGTGGATCTCGATATCGGCGGCGGAAGCGATGGTGGCAGTGGCCATGGCCAGGGGCAAAATCAGTTTGCGCATACGTTTTTTCCAATAGAATTAAATTTTTCTTGAGCAAAGATAGAAATTTCGCTGGATAAAAGCCAATCGCAAATAGGCGTAATTTTGTAAATTTGCACATATTCCTTAAGGATGGAGTTCCCCGATGCGATATTTGCTTCGTTTATTTGCTTTTGTTCTGCTTTTCGCTGTGGTGCCGGTGATGTCGATGACGGCTGATGAGGCGATGGAAAAATCCAAGGCCTGGTTCAAGTCGGGCAAGGCTTGGAACCTTACTTTCCGCGTGCAGGTATTCTACGTGGATTCTCCGGAGATCGCGTCCCAGGACGGAAAGCTCCTGGTGGCCGAAGGTGACCGCTTTGTGCTGGACATGGCGGGGATCAAGTTCTATAGCGACGGCGAAAGCCTTTGGCAGCACAATGTCGAACAGAACCAGGTGCTGATCAAGGCGGTGGAGGACTTGTCCAGTTCCCTGCATCCGTCGGAACTCCTGTTCAAGTATTTGAATTGCAAGGCGAAGTCTATTTCTGAAGGTGAATTCGGCGGCGAAAAACTGTGGGTGCTCAAGCTGGATCCGTCCAAGTATGCGGGACAGTTTACCCAGATGGAAGTCTGGCTCTCGAAAAAGGATTTCTCTCCGAAGCGTCTGTTTACCGTGGATCCGTCGGGAAACGGTTCCTGGTACAACATCGTGAATCTCAAGGTGATGAAGAAAGTCTTGGCTGAAGATTTCAAGTATAAGCCGATCAAGGGTGTCGATGAAATCGACATGCGGTAAGTTATGAAAAATAATTTGTTTGAAAAATGTCTGCGGACGGCGTTGCTTGTTGGCTTGGTCGCTTTGCCGACGTGGGCTGCGGAAACGTTGTTCAGCAACTACGCCATGAATGTGACCGGTTCTGGAAAGAACGGTGAACTTTGGGTGTTTTCCCGTAGCGGAACCTATAGCGGCGTTACGCTTTTGAACCTGAACGCGGGAACATCCGGTATCCAGGTGAACGGAACGAAGCAGGGACAGGTGTCCGATTCCATGACGGCGATGCAGGACGGCATCTATAGTGGGGTGCTGGCGGAACATCGCCGCATTTCGTCGGGGTATGCAGGTAAAGTCGGCTATGTGCTGCCGATGTATGGCCTCGATGACGACGGCAATCATTTGCTGCCTGCGGGTTTCTTCTCTATTCGTGGAACCGAAGAAGTTCTCGAGACTCCGCTTGCAATTCCCGAGGCGCTTGAGGATCTTGACACGGCAATGCATTACGCCGTGAGCGGTTTTGCCTTTGATTCGACGAATAGCCGGTTGTGGCTTGCGCGTGGCGTGGCGGGTCTGGGCCTTTATGATGTATCGGGCAAGGGCTCTGCAAAGCAGAGCATGTTCCAGCTGAACCTGAAGACGGGTTCCCTGGATACGGCCAAGGTCAATTACAAGTGGGATTCCAAGAACAATCCCCGTATCCTTGATGTGAAGCTGCACCCCGAAACGGGTGAACTCTGGATGGCGACTTCGAAGGGCTTGTGGAAACGCTCTGCGGAGGGTAAGCTTTCGCAGGTGTCGACGGCTCTTGATACGTCTGCCCGCGTGACGGGCCTCTGGATGGGTGGAAATCCGCTGACGATTCTTGCGGAAACGTCCTATATGCAGAAGGAATCCATGAAGGGGGCTCTGTGGGTGCTTCGCGAAAACGCAAAGGATTTCGCCAAGGTTGATTTCCTGGATACGGCAGGAAAGCTGCAAAAGAAGGACGTATATGACGATGGAGATTATACCGTCAGCGGAGTGGCATTTATAGGCAAGGTGGCCTATGTAGCCGTGACATCAGGTGGATCGGTGAGTGGTTTTTTCAAGCTGGATTCTACGGGTGTTCGCGCCTGGGAAACCGACGATGACGGCAAGAATAACTGGCTTTATGGCTTTGAAACGGGAGCCACGGATCGCGATGCGATTATTACCTCGATTTGCTCCTTCCCGCTTGACAATAAAACGGAAGGCCTGGCCCTTGCGACCTACGGAAACGGAGTTTCGGTTTCTGCGGATTCGGGAAAGACTTGGACGACCATTCTGAACCGTGCCAAGCTGGGGGGCGACCTGGGGACAATTCGCATGGTTCCTTCGGTGATTACGTCGGGTGATGGCGACCAGTCCCTTGTTTCGTACAAGGTAAGTAAGGATGCCAAGATTACGATTGACGTGTTCAGCTACGACATGCGAAAGATTCGCACGATTGTAAAGGATGCTCCCCGTAGTGCCGATAAGTCGCGCAGTACGAATCCCAAGGAAGATTTCTGGGACGGTAAGGACAAGGCGGGTAGGCCCTGCACCATGGGCGTGTACTATGTGCGAGTCAAGGACAATCACGGCCATATCGGCTGGGGCAAGGTGATGACCTTGGGAGGGCACAAGTGATGAATAAGGTTTTGTCTGTTGTGCTTTTTCTTATACTCGCGGGTGCTGCGTTTGCGGACAAGCGCGCGACGCTGGGTAGCTTTGACGGCTTTGTGGAACGTATGGGTGCGGGTACTCGCGAACTGGGCCGTGGCAATACGGGTTCTGCGGATACGGCATCGATGCCCGCTGCCTACTGGAATCCGGCGATCCTTGGCTTCCGTCAGGATTTTGGATATTCGTTAAGTGCCGAAAAACGCGACCTGGATCGTATGGGCGGTTCGCTGGGCCTGGAATCCCCTGTAGGAAAGCGCATGGGTGTCGGTTTTGCGATGCTTTACCGTGGTGACCTCGCCTTTGACGTGATTAACGAAGATGACGAGACGATGGGTACCGCGACTCCTTACTTTACCATGATGTATCTCGGCTTTGCCTATCGTGTCACGCGCCGCGATGCGTTCGGCCTGTCGCTTTCGATGAGCTACGATAATATGGATATCGCGGAATATTACGACGGCGTGGAACTGGTCGATGATTACCGCAGTCCCGTGACGCTCAATTTGAGCTGGTTGAGGCAGTGGAATGAACAGTGGTCTACGTCGGTGGTCATCCGTAACTTGAGCTTTAGTAAGAACTTGTCTGCAAAATGGAGCAAGAATACCAGTACCGACAATTCCGTGGCAAGCACCGATGGCGTGCGCCCGAAGGTGTTGCAGATTGGCCTGGGTTATCGTTCCAAGGTGATGGGGAAGCCCGTATACGCCTGGATGGAAGCGATTGACTACCAGGTGGCGGATACCTTGATTGCGTTTGACTCGGAACTCCATGTGTGGACGGGCCGCGTCGGTTTTGAATGCGAAGTGATTCCTGACGGCACGCTCCGTCTGGGCATGGATGATTTGGACTGGACGGTGGGTGCCGGCTACAAGTTCCGGATTCGTATCGGAAAGAAGAAGTATCCGTTCGACGTGAACTACGCCCTGATTTATGAATCGGAAGCGGGGCTGTGGACGCCGCTTAGCTTTGGTCTCCGAGGCTATATTCCGTGATTTCTAGAATCTATATAGAAGGCGTGCGCAGCCTATCCGGGTTTGAACGGGAGTTCGGGCCCGGAATTACGGTCGTTCATGGACCGAACGGTTGCGGGAAGACTTCTATACTGGAATCGATCCATCTGCTGGCTCAAGGATTTTCCTTCAGGGCGAGAGACTTGAAGGAACTGATCGCCTGGAAGGGCGATGAGTTTCTGTTGCGGGCGACCTTTGAAGATTCGGGGCGGACGACGGCGCGCGCGATCCGCGTGGGCCGGCGCAGTTGCGATGTCCGTGAAAATGGCGAGAATTTGAAATCGGCGGCGGCGCTCTTCGGGAGCCTGCCTGCAGTCGTGATGCAACCCTCGGATATCGAACTCCTGCGAGGGGCGCCCGATGTGCGGCGCCGGTGGCTGAACGAGATTCTTTGTTTCCGTTCGAAGGCGAATGCCTCTTTGCTGCGTCGGTACGGCCGCGTGCTGCAACAGCGCAATAAGTGGCTCAGGGATTTCAAGCGCGGGGGTGGAATGGCGCCCTTGGGCGGCGAGGAACTCTTTGGAATCTTGACGGAACAGCTGATTGACCTGGGGGCTAAATTATGGGCTGCCCGACTTTCGCTGTCGAAAGAAATTTCTCCGATTATCACGGGGTACTACCGTAAGCTTTCGGGGGGTGTTGACGAAATTACCTGTGCCTATAAGAGCTCGATTCTGAAGGAACTTGATGCGCTTGACGGGGCGGAATTCCTGGATGACGCGGAACTGGACAAGGTTGCCGCAGAGCCTTCGGTGCCGTACAATATCTCGGACGATGACTCGGGAATGTCCGAGGATGGCTCCGTTGACGAGGAATCTCTGCGGACGGCCTTTAGCCGAAAGCTCCGCAGCTTGGAAATTGCGGAGCGTTCTTTTGGCGGTACTCTTGCTGGCCCGCACCGTGATGATTTGGCTATTTGCATTGGCGGGTCCGAAATGCGTTCCTCGGGGTCGCAGGGACAGTGCCGTTGTGCGGCAATCGCCATGCGCTTTGCTGCCGTTGATGTTGCTAGTCGGTTCCTCAGTAAACCGATTCTCTTGCTCGACGATATTTTTGCTGAACTTGACGTGAACCGTCGCGATGCGGTGGCAACGCTGATTCGCGAAAAGGCATGCCAGGTGATTATTGCGACTCCGCAGCTGGAAGAAATGCCTTTCAAGGCCGATGCGGAAATTGAACTAGGCCATAAATAAAAAACACTCCGCGTTAGGACGCGGAGCATTTTCATCTGTAGATCCTTCGACTCCGGGCTTCGCCCTCGCTCAGGATGACACTTCGTGTCACTTCTTCAGCAGGTCGCGGATTTCTGTGAGGAGTTTTTCTTCGGCGCTCGGTTCAGGAGGTGCCGGAGGAGCGGCCGGAGCTTCAGCTTCCTGCTTACGCATGTTCTGCATGAAGCCGAGGAACTTCTTCATCACGAGGAAGACCACGATGGCGACGATGAGGAAGTCGATGATTCCGCCGATGAAGTTGCCGTAAGGAATTTCGACGCCAGCGGCCGTGGTGTAGGAGAGCGCCTTGAGGCCTTCGCCTGCATCTTTACCGCCAGCCATGGCGATGATAGCCGTAACGCCCGGCATCACGATGTCGTTGACGAAGGAGGTGACGATTTTGCCGAATGCGCCACCGATAATCACACCGATGGCCATATCGACGATGTTGCCCTTGAATGCGAAGGCCTTGAATTCTTCGATCAAGGATGTAGCTTTGCCTTTGATACCCATATTGGATCCTTTTGTTAAAGTTAAGATAAAAATATGTTTAAAATATCGCTTTGGCAAGAGGGTTTTCTAAATTTGAGTTGTTATGTCATGGTTTATTCTAGCCCTTCTGTCGGCTTTCTTTTTGGGGTGCTACGACCTCGCCAAGAAAAAATCGGTGCAGGACAATGCGGTTCGCGTGACTCTGTTCTTTTGCAGTGCGTTTTATGCCCTTTTTATGAGCCCGCTTTTGCTGACGGGGCATTGCGAAAGTCTGCCATTGCAGAGCCATGTCTACCTCTTCGGCAAGGCTGCCATTGTGGGTGGCAGCTGGATCTTGACCTATAATGCCCTTGCGCACCTGCCGTTGAGTATTGCAACCACGATCCGAGCGCTGGCTCCTGTATTTACGATTTTTATCGCGGTGACCTTTATGGGGGAACGTCCGTTTGCGCTCCAGTGGGCAGGTGTTGCGATCTGTATCTGCTCGTACGTGGGCTTGAGCTTGGCCGGACGTAAAGAAATGGGGCATTTCTTTAGTAACGGCTGGGTGATTTGCATGGTGCTCGGGACTATTCTTGCGGCATGCAGCGGCGTGTACGACAAGTTTATCCTGCAACGCATGAACTTTGACCCGCTTACGGTGCAGGTCTGGTTCAGCATTTATATGGCCCTCTGGCAGTTCGTGATTTGCGCCTTTACCTGGTTCCCGACGCGACACAAGACGACACCTTTCAAGTTCCGTTGGTCCATGGTGTTGGTGGCAGTCCTCTTGATTATTGCCGACCGTTGCTATTTTGTGGCCGTAAGCGACCCGGACGCCCTGATTTCGATTATTACGGTGTTCCGCCGTTCCAGTGTGCTGATTTCGTTCTTCGCGGGTTTACTACTTTTCAAGGAACGCAAGAGCAAGATGAAGTTTGTCGCCCTGCTCGGCGTAATTCTGGGTATTTGTCTGATTGCTTTAGGAAAATAGATGATCGGTATTACGGGTTCAATCGGTGCGGGAAAGTCTCTTGTAGGTCGACTTCTGCGAGACCGCAAGATTCGCGTCATAGATGCGGATGTTGCCGTGCATCATCTGTATCGTGACAATGCCGAATTGCGTACTGCGATTGCCAAGGAATTTGGCGAAGACATGCTCACCGAAAAGGGAATCTGTCGTAGCCGAATGGCGGAGCTGGTCTTTAAGGATTCTTCTGCGAGGGTGCGGCTAGAGTCGCTTGTGTACCCTGTGCTAACGGAGTACTTGCTTCAGGCGAATCCAGCCTTTGTGGAAGCGGCCTTGTTTGAAAATATCCCAGAACTGGTTGAAAAGCTTGAGGCAATTTGGGTCGTGACCGCATCAGAAGATGTCCGCCTGAAACGCTTGGTTGAAAATCGCGGGTTTAGCGAAGATGACGCCAGACGCCGCATTGAGTTGCAGCGCCCGCGAGATTCCGAAGAATTCTGGTGTGGATTATTTCCTAAAACGCCGATTAAGTTTATAGACAATTCTAGCGATGAATCTGCGTTGCAGGACGCCGTTCTCGCTTTATTGTAGATTTTCGCAAATCTGGATTGAAAATAAATACAGCCCCTGTCGAGGGGCTGTATGGAGTGTTTAGGAGGGAGTGTCTTTGGAGATTCGTTGACGCTTAACGGATGCGCTTGCCGCCGATGTTGAAGTACTGAACCTTTCCTTCGCGGTTGGTCTTCTTGACCTGTACGGCTCCGTTGCGGATGACAAGCTTGCTGCCGACGGAAACCTGCTTCTGGATGTTTCTGGTTTCCTTGATACCTTCGACTTCCAGGAACTTGGCCGGAACGGTCGTGATGTCGTAGGCCTTGCCTGTAGAGGAAATTGCCTGCAGGCTACCGATGACGTAGGCGAAAGGTGCGTTCCAGTTGATGGCCACTTCGTTGGTGGCATAGCTGCAGCTGTTGTCGTAATAAGACTTGGCGACGGCGTCTTTCTGTACGTATTTCTTTGCGCAGTCGTTAGCAGTAAAGTTGGGACCGCCTACGAGCATTCCGGGAACGGGGGCTTCGATGCCGTCGGCTTGGCTCGGGCGATGGTGCGGATCCTTGGCCGAGTTGACTCCGTAGCCGGTGAGGTAGGAGAGGTCAAGCGGGTTGCGTCCCAGGATGTAGTCGATAATGGCGGTGGCGGCGTTCAGGTACTTTTCTTCCTTGGTCAGGATGTAAGCGTGAATCAGAACCATGCCCTTGTTGGCGGCGAAGCTGTTGGAACCCCAGTTGAAGTCATCTTCGATAAGGGGAACGCCGTAGCCGTTGTTTTCGAGGGATGCAAGCACGTCGTCGGCGAGTGTAAAGATGCAGGCGCGGGCAGAATCAAGGATGTCCTTGTCGAAAATTTCGGGATTCGTTGCGATGGTGAAGGCTGCCAGGGCATAGGTGGTCTGCCAGCTTTGCAGTTTCCAGCGGAATTTCTTGAAGGGATACCTTGTGAAGACTTCTGCAAAAACGGGATTCTTGGAAATTCTGTAAAGTTCGGCATTCGCCCAGATTTCTTCGTCGATCGGATAGCCGTCAATGTAGGTTCCCGTATTGACACCGGCAGGCTGTTCGAAGTAGGCAGCTTCGTTATGCATAGCCCACCACCTGGCCTTGGAGGCGGCTGTAGCGCACTTTACGGCGAATTCCTCGTCGTAGGGAGAATAGATTTCTGCAGCGAGGGCTGCGACTGCGGCCAAGTTCCAGGCGGCCGTTACGGATTTGCCGATGGCGTATCGTGCGGCGACATCCTTTTCGGGCATGACCGTTCCGCTGAACTTCAGGGTGGTCAGCTTGTGGAATACGCCTCCGTCGGTAGGATCCTGCATGGTGAGCATCCATTCCAGATTCCAACGAATTTCGTCGAGAATGTCGGGAACGGTATTCTTGCTTTCGGGAATGTTCAAGTCGAGCTTATCGAAGTATTCCTTGTTCTGCTGGTAAAGCTGGAGCAGGGTATAGGTCGAAATGCCGGAATTGACGATGTATTTTCCGTAGTCACCGGCGTCGTACCATCCCTTGGCGCCGTTGAAGGTGGAATCGGAATTTTCAATTCCCGTGGAGGAATGGTATTTTACGGCCGTATCAGGGTGACCTGCGGCACGGGCGAAGATGCCTGCGTATTCTTCGGTCAGCTCGATGGAGGCACGCTGGAAGTAGAAGAACTTGAGCGAAGCCTTTGCAGCTTCTTCGAGGGCGTTGTCGGCGATGATGATGGGGTGACCGATCTTTTCGTCACCGAGGTATGCCTGGTAGGTACCTGCCGTCTGGATTTCAGAGAAATCGACGAGCGAGGCGGCGGTATCGCCTGCGGGAACCCATGTTTCTGCCTTGGGCGCTGTTACCTTGAGGACTTCTTTACCGTCGGCATCCTTGAAGGAAATGTCCTTGCTTTCTGCTCCGACAACAGCCATTTGCTTTTGTCCCTTAGTGAGATATCCCACTTGATTTTGGTATGCGGTGGCGGCAAATAGGCCTGTCGCTGTGAAAGCGGTTAGGGTCAGTGCCGAGGCGAGAGCGGAGTGGATTTTCTTGATTCCCATACAACCATCCTTTTGCTTTTGTTTTAAATTTAAACCTTTTATTTTGGGATAGGTAGGGGGTGGATAGTAGAAAGTGGTTACACCTGAAAACTACCTCTTTTAATAGTAAAAGAACGCATTTTTGAGGTCTTCCGCAAAATTTTTTGCTCCGCAGCTGTTGTCGCTAGGCGTCGATGCATGTGTACTTGAATAACGGGGATCGTCGTCGTTAAATCGTATTTTGATATGGTTGTTTGTGTGGTGGTCGCACTTGATTCCGAATTTATTAAGAATGTCGGTGCTTCGGAGAAAGTTGTTTTTGCGGCTGGCGTTGAGCAGTTGCGAAACGTCCTGTTTATAGGCCTTGTAGCGCTTTTCTGCATCGGAATTTGCCAAAATGAACGCCTGCCATATATCCTGTGACCTTAACTTGCATGAATTTGCCTTGCCGGAATAGTTTTCCGTGGCAAAGTGGAGGGCGCTCATCAGCGCAATCTCAAATTCACCTGCAAATTTCTCGGATTCTTGCTCGGGTAGCGTGAATATGCCGATGTGATCCTGTCGCTGACGAAGTGACTGTACTTGGGCCTGAAGGTTTTGGATTTGCCAATCCGCATTTTGTAGGCGTTGTCCGAAATTCCTGTTGTCGTTTTCGAGCGATATTTTTTCCTGGTTGTTGTGCTCCAGCATCTGTTCGGCGATTTTTTGGATTTCGTCTATTTCCTCGTTTTTCTTTTCGATGGCGAAGTCCTTGGATCGTTTTAGCTTTTCAATTTTTTGCTGAAGATCCTCTATTTCGCGGTCTCGCTTTCGGGTGGAAATTTCATTTGTATTTAATAGGGCGGTATAGGCTTTTTGTACGGCTTGCAGTTCGCTTTGCAGTTGATCGATGGTCTTGTCCTGGCGGGCGACCTTATCGACGAGCTTTTCGCGTTTGGCCTTTTTGGCGCCTTTCCGCTGTTCCTTTTCGGTAGCGTACCGCTGAATGTTGAAGGTTCCTCTTTCGGTCTTGATCGTCTCCTTGACGATCTTGCGGGTTGCATCTTCTCGGTGCGGGCAGAGGTTTACTTTCCAAGTATCATTGGGGCCGCTGGACATGTATTTGGGAATGCGAAGGGGAGGTGTCTCGCGGATGACGAGCTCATGGAAAATTTTGAAGGCGACAGTGATGGGTCTTGCTCCATAGGCTTCTCCGATGGAAATGGAAAATGTAGTCGCACTTTTGCTTTTTGCAAAGGGAGAAAAAAGTTCAAGAATATCCTCGATGATGGTGGCAACCTTCGCGGGAGTCGTGTCCCATAGGGTGATGAAAAGCCTTGCGGTCTTCTTGTTCTGGCTTCGTAAAATGAATCGTATGTTGGCGTCGGGATGGGTGCGGCGGAATTCGCAGGAAATGAGGTCGGTGGAGCCGATGTTGGTGTGGTCGGTCCATTTTCCCGTCAGGTCGCATCCGGAGTGGAGTAAATCGAGCAGGTTTTCGTTATAGCATTTGGTAAGATCCAACGGATCGATATGGTAAATTTGCCAACCGGTAGTGATAATTTTGTAGATACTCTTGATGGGAATATCCTGGAGTTCTATTTCGGTGTGGAGCGTGTAGGGAAGTGGCGAATCCTGCTGGGTAGAACCGCAGAGAGTGATGAATTTCTTGCCGAAAGGGCGCGCAAAGGATTGAATGTGATAGTTGTATTTCATGGGAGTCTGTAACGGGTGCCGCCTATAATTAGAAAACCCCTTTTTTACAGACAAGAGAAAAAAGATTTTACGCCCATTTTGCTAGCAACAGTTTGCAAAATTGTAGGCGAGTTTGTTTTTGAAGAAAATCT
The DNA here is from genome assembly GCA_001603905.1 of Fibrobacterales bacterium Fibro_02. GTDB lineage: Bacteria > Fibrobacterota > Fibrobacteria > Fibrobacterales > Fibrobacteraceae > Fibrobacter. The sequence goes on along the minus strand of LVAE01000103.1, from coordinate 1,191 downwards.
TGATTATATTTTGTGGCTTTATGCAGTCTGAAACCTACGACAGACTGCTTGCTAATAACTATATTTGCCTTGATGATTCTTGATTTGCGAATAGAAAAATTGGTACAGGGGGGCGAGGGAATGGCGCGCCTTCCCGATGGTCGCGTGTGCTTTGTGCAGGGCGCCTTGCCCGGGGAACTCTGTGCGGTTGAACTTTTGCAAGACAAGAAGGATTTTACGCGGGGTCGGGTGGTGAAGGTCATCGAGAAAAGTCCCGATCGCGCGCAGCCGAAATGCCCCCTTTACGGAAAATGCGGCGGATGTAGCTTGCAGCACTTGGAAAGCGATAAGCAGGCTCTGTATTCGGAACGGGTGGAACGGGAAAATTTCAAACGGCTGGCCCATGTCGAGCTTCCGGAGAATTTCGTAATTCATACGGGGCCTGCGTGGGGCTATAGGAATCGTGCCCGAGTAGTCATCGCAACCTCAAAAGAGGGAAAGGTGCGCTATGGTTTCCGTATGCAAAAAAGCAACGGCATTGTTTCGTTTGAAAATTGTCCCGTATTGACGTCTGCCTTGAATGATTTCTTGAAGTCGAATGCTTCAAAAATTTATGATGAATTTGTCCGTTCCCAGCCAGTCAATCGTAAAAAGGCCTTTGAACTGGATGTAAATCTGTTCGATAACGGAAACGGCAAGGTCAGCTATTATTACAAGGGAATGCCTGCTTCTGATTTCGAAAAGAAGGCGGTAAGTATCGTTGAAATGGCGGGAAAGAGAATCCAGTCCGATGCTTCTGTCTTTTTCCAGAGCAATCTTCAGCTATTGCCGGAGCTCGTGAATGCGGTACAGAATGCCGTGGATGAGGGGCTTGCCAATGGCGAAGCGAGCGATGCCTGGCTAATCGACCTCTTTAGCGGAGTGGGCTTCTTTGCTACCATCTTGAAAGATCGCTTCAAAAAGATTACGACGGTGGAACGTGACGAAGGGTGTCTCAAACACGCAAATGTGAATTTGTCTGCAGAGAATGTTTCTGCTCCGGCCGAAGATTGGCTTGCCGAAAATGTCGTCGACGTGCCTGCCACCTTGATCGTGGATCCTCCTCGGACAGGCCTTCCTCCGAGCGCCTTGGACGCCATTGTGAAAAGTTCTGTTAACAGACTGATTTATGTTTCCTGTGACCCGGTGACCTTGGCGAGGGACTTTGCAAAG
>LVAE01000053.1 GCA_001603905.1 Fibrobacterales bacterium Fibro_02 | reverse complement strand
AACGAGAACACCCGCTATACCATGAGTGCCCGCTGGACAGATATTAACCATCCGGGACAGTCCCTAGAAATATATATACTGCCTAACGGCAAGAAATGGAACCAAGCTTTCTTCACAGATAACGGGACTTGTTTCTCCACTTATGGAGACAAAGGCTGCAACGGACGTTAAGCCGCCGTTGGCAACTTAATGTCCAACATAAAGTTTCTTCATTTCGTCGGTAATCGCCATCGGCCGGCCGCGCTTGACATCCACCAGCACCCACTGCGTATCCGATTCAAAAATAATCTTACCATCGGAAATGCGTTCGAATCGGCAGCGGCGCGAAGTCGCGACCTTGCCGTAAGCGGCTACCCAGGTCGTTCCTCGGATTTCTTCGCCCAGAAAAGCCTGGTTCTTGTATTCCACGTGCTGCACGTGAATCATCCAGGCCGCACCGAGTTCATGCATTAGAGCCGTACCACCGACAGAATCGGAATGTGCAATCGCGATATCTTGAATCCACTTGACGGACCATACATTATTAAAATGATGGTTATCATCAATCATCTCGGGTGTCACCTTGAACACCTGCGTAAATTCCATCGGATTCACCGTTTCTTCCATCGCAATAGCCATAAAGCCTCTCCTATTCTTCGTACATTTTTTCAATTTCTTCGGCATACCGCGCTTCGGCTACAGAGCGCCGAATTTTCAAGGTCGGCGTCAGCAATCCCGATTCAACGGTAAGTTCGTCACCAATCAGGGTCCACTTACAAATCTGCTCCCAGTGATTCAGCTTGCCGTTAACCCGTTCGATATATCGTTCAATGGATTCGCGGACTCGCTTGGACTTGAGCGCCCGTTGGACACTGAAGTCTTTCTCGGTGCGTTGCAAGAAACGTTTCGCATTCACCGGGTTCAAGAAAATCAGCGCCGACGTGAACTTGCGGTCGTTGGCAATTACCAAAGCCTGTTCAATCAGCAAATGCCTAGAAAGTTCCAGCTCAATGGGATTGGGGCTCACATACTTGCCGGTACTCGTCTTTAAGAGTTCCTTGAGTCGGCCCGTCAGGTACAGATAGCCGTCGCGGTCAAAATACCCTTGGTCCCCCGTTCTAAAGAATCCGTCTTCCGTAAAGATTTCGGCATTCAAGTTGTCGCGGTTGCGGTAACCCTTGAATACACTTTCGCCCTTCACCAGGACTTCGCTGTGTTCGCCAATCTTAACCTGCAAGTGCGTCAGCGGCTGACCTACGCTCCCTGGACGGGCCATTCCCGGTCGATTCACGCTAACGACAGGGGAACATTCCGTAAGTCCGTAACCTTCGCACACATCAAAGCCGACATTCAAGAGGAAACGGCAAATGGACTTGTTTAGAGCTCCACCACCGGAAATAACCAGGCGGAAACGCCCACCCATGGCCTTGCGCAACTTGGCGTAGACGAACTTGTTGTAAAATTTCCAGACAAGATTTTTCTTCGCCAAGGGATTTCTATGTTTGGCATAGGAAAGGGCGTGCTCAAAAATAAACTTCTGTACGCCGTGAATCTTTTCTCCGGCAGCAGTCATGCTTTCATAGAGCCGTTCCAGGATACGCGGAACCACCGTCATGACAGTCGGACTGATTTCGTGGATACATTCAGGAATATGCCTCGGAGTATCGGCAAAGTAGACCTTGGCCCCACACAAAATATAAAAATAGACCGACATACGCTCAAAAGCATGCGCCACCGGTAAGACAACCAGGCAGACATCTTCAGAACGGTTTATCTGCAAGAAATCGCACTTGATGACCTGAATCTGCGAAAGCATATTGCGGTGTGTAAGCTCGACCCCCTTGGGCGTTCCCGTCGAACCGCTCGTATAGATAATCGTAAAGACGTCATCGGGGCTAAGGGCATGCATCTGGTGGTTCAGCCACAGAGAAGATTCGGGCTGCTTCGAGAGCGCCTCGCCTTCTTTAAGGAGGTCCGCCCAGTAGATCCCGTTCGGCGGAAGCTCCGATTCAGGATCGATGCAGACTACCGCCTTGAAACGCGGCATCAGCAAGCCGATGGCCGGAGAAAGGTCGCTCAACCTATAAAGGAGCAGCACCTGCACCATGGCATCATCGCACTGAAAAACGAAGTTTTCCGTCGAAATATTCGGGAAAAGCGGAACAACGCGAGCCTGGTTGAGCTGGCAGGCCACATCGGCCATAATCCATTCGGGGCTGCTATTCGCAACGATTCCAATACTTTCGCCCGCCGAAAGGCCTCGATTTCTTAAAGCAAGCGCCAAAAATTGTGTTTCATTCCGTAGGCGCGTTCCCGAAAAATGCTCCCATCCGCCGGGTCTACGATGGAACCAGCCCGCGAAATCCTCGCGGTCGCAATTCGCAAAGAACATCTGCGCAAGCGATGTATATTGCAATGATTCCATAACACACATTCTCCTGCTCATAAAATACATTTATTCTAAACAAACAAACATTTTTATTTATTACAGAATCATTTTTTTTGCAATTATGCCATTTCCGTGAATGTTTAACTATATTTTTTTCAGAGGGAATAAAATGTTTAAAAATTTGGTTTCTAAGTACAACGGCATCAAGCTGAACTACCGTATTGCCATCGCGATCGCAATCGGCACCCTTCTCGGAATATTCCTCCCCGGACAAAAATGGATCGGTGAACTCGGGGTCCTGTTCGTGGGAGCCATGAAAGGCATCGCCCCCATCCTCGTGTTCATCTTGATCGTGAACTCCCTTTCCATGGGCAAGACCACGCTCGACCGTCGCTTCGGAAAAGTATTCGCCCTCTACCTGATAAGTACCATACTCGCTTCGCTTATTGCCATTTCGGCTAGTTTCCTTTTTCCGCAGAACCTGCAGCTCGCCCACGAGGCATCCACGTCGGCAATCCTCCCCAAAGGCATCGGCGAAATTCTGAACAACTTGCTTATCCGAGCGGTTTCTAACCCGTTCGAAGCGATTACCCAGGCAAACTACATCGGCATCCTGGTGTGGGCTGTCATATTCGGTCTCGCCATCAGGAATCACGCAAACGATTCCACCAAGACCCTGCTGAATGATTGCGCCGTCGCCGTGACCGCCATCGTCCGCTGGTTTATCAACCTCGCCCCGTTCGGCATCCTGGGATTGATCCATTCGGCGATTGCTACAAACGGTATCGGCATCTTCAAGACCTACGGAGTCCTGATCGGAATCCTCGCCGGAACCATGTTCTTTGTCACTTTTGTTGTGGCCCCGTTGATTGTGAGCTTCGCCCTCAAGCGCGACCCGTATCCGCTCCTGATTTTCTGCCTCAAGGAAAGTGGCATCACGGCACTCTTTACCAGAAGCTCCGCCGCCAACATTCCCGTGAACATGGAAGCCTGCGACAAGCTGAAGCTTGACCGCGAATTCTATTCCGTCTCGATTCCCCTGGGTGCGACAATCAACATGAACGGTGCGGCCATCACAATCGCCATCATGACACTTGCTACGGCTCATACCCTGGGCATTTCGGTCGATTTCCCGACGGCACTGACACTCTGCGTAGTTTCTACCATCGGCGCTTGCGGTGCAAGCGGTATTGCCGGTGGATCCCTGTTCCTGATTCCTCTGGCCTGTTCCTTCCTTGGCATTTCAAACGATATCGCCATGCAGGTCGTCGCAGTCGGCTTTATTATCGGAGTCGTCCAGGACAGCCTCGAAACAGCCCTCAACTCCTCGACCGACGTGCTTTACACCGCCGCCGCCGAATACAACGGATGGATTGCCGAAGGAAAACCGCTCCCCCGCCGATTCCGTTAACCCTAAATTTCATAGAATAACGCACTATTCCAACTTGGACTATTCCGAGCTGGAATATTTTTTTAAACAAAAAAATGGTGCAAAATTTACTTTCCTACAAAAAAAATTTACTTTTCCATATAATGGAGAAAGTATGAAAGCATACAAAAGACCAATTCAACGAAGCATCATTCTAGGAAGCGCATTGTTCATTACGTTCATGTGCTTTATTCTCTCGTTGCAGTCCTATCTCTCTTTTTCGAAGTCGCTGTATCAGCGTTACGACGACAGTTTGGACAACATCGTGAACTATGTCCACAGCCAGATTGATGCAGACGACCTGTATAATTGCGTCCAGACCAAGGAACACTCCGAAAAATACGACCGGCTTCAGCAGACGCTGAACGGAATGGTAGACGAATTTGAACTATTCTACCTATACATTGTTTTCACCAGAGACACATTGATGATCAACGTGGTTTCTGCCACTAGCCAGGCCGAACGCGACCGCGGAGAAACGGACATGCCGCTTCTAGATTCTTCGGAAGGATACTCCTACGAAGAAATCCAGAAATACAACCGAGTCTTGGAACAGTCAGAAATTAAATATTTTGAAGAAGACTCGGAATGGGGAGCAGCCTATACGGCTTGTAAGCCGCTCGCAAATTCCAGCGGCAAAAACTACGCCCTTATTTGCGCAGACATTTCTATCGAGGCCCTGCACAAGACCGTCAATTCCTACGTTCTTTACAACGTTGTCCTCACACTTATCCTGGGATTGCTGTTCGGCTTTATCTTGATTGTCTGGCTCCGTTATAATATCACGGGTCCGATTCTTGCCCTAGAAAAAAGCGCACGCAAATTCGCAGAGAACAGCCGTAACCATAAGGATCCTAGCGAATTGGTCTTCGATACGCCGACCATTCATACGGAAAACGAAGTCGAATCGCTGTCGAGAGCCATTTCACAGATGTCCGAAGACATGCGTAAGTATATCCAAAGCATCGTGTCCGCAGAAGAAAAAATCAAGTCCGCCCAGGAAACGGCTGCAGACATGACCCTTTTGGCCTATAAGGACGCCTTGACTCACGTCGGAAGCAAAATTGCCTATGACAGGGCTATCAGGGCACTCGAAAACGAGATCTCCGAAAACAAGATACCCTTTGCCATCGCGATGATCGACCTCAACAACCTGAAGAACATCAACGACGGTTACGGCCACTCAAACGGCAACTGTTATATCTTTGGCACATGCCATATCATTTGCTCTATTTTTAGGCACTCCCCCGTGTTCCGTATCGGTGGTGACGAATTCGTAGTTATCCTTAGGGATTCTGACTATGAAAACCGCCACGAACTCATTGAGCAGGCTAGACAGAAGTTCTACGAAACGGAGAGCGATAATTCGAGGGAACCCTGGGAAAGGTTCTCTGCGGCTGTGGGTATTGCGGAATACCATAGCGGAGACACGGTAGACATGGTTTTCAAGAATGCCGACAAGGACATGTACGAAAACAAGATGTCAATGAAAAATAAGAACTAGAAATTTTTGGAAGCAATCCAAAATTCTATCTTTAGGCGGCAATGTTCGACGCCTTGAATCTAAATTTTTCGATTTACGACTGGCTCCTGATTTTCATGGTGACCGCTTTGGGCACCTTGAGTGCCTATCTGAAAGACCCGCAACTGAAGGCCGTCACGGCAACGATTCCGATTCCCTGCGGGTTCGCCTACATTGCAGTCGGTCTTCCGATGGGGGCCGCTAACGCTATTTCGGGATTCATGTGCTTTCTGTACGTGCATATCGTGCGCATTTTGCATTACAAAGTCAAAGTCCCTATCGTGCCGAGCATTATCGCAGGGCTCGCGTTTTTTGTGGCGCTCGGCACCTTCCTGATGCCGCGTATTCCCGATACAGAAGCCTGGTTTATCGGGGCATGCGTCTTTGATTTTATTGTAGGAGTTGTCCTTTTCCAGACGCAGAGCTACAAGTCGGGCGTGCGCTACAAGACTCCCCTGCCGGTCTACATCAAGGCTCCTGCCATTGCTGGTGTCGTCAGTGGACTGATGCTCATCAAGCGCCTTATGGGCGGTTTCTGCACCAGTTTTCCGATGATGAATTCTATCGTGAGCTACGAAAGCCGCTTTTCACTCGGCGACCAGTGCAGGCAACTACCGCTGTTCTTGATTGCAGGACCGTTCATGTTTGCCGAAATGCGCTACCTGGAAATCGGCCTCGGACTGAATCACTGGATTGTGCTCCTTTGCGGCTACGTGCTTTTCGCGGCCATCTATTGGCCCCTGAACAAGGAACTCAAGCGCCGCAACGAACGGGCCGAAAAAAGCTACAAAAACATCCAAAATCCGAAAGAAATTTAGGTTGAAACAGCCCTAGCGACGGCCTTTGGAGCTGGGTTACTCACGACTTTACAATCGTTGAGAATCCATAAACATATTTATATGTTATATGGCGATTTTTTGCTCTTTACCGCCATTTTTTAGGTATTTTCTAAAAGAAATGTACCCCTGGATCCCCGCATACGCGGGGATGACAGGAAGAAATGGAGATGGCATGCTTGGTAAAATAAAGATTTTCACGGTAGCGTCCGCAGTGGCTCTCGGAGCCCTTGCTACGACCGTAAACGCAGAAAAATACGAATGGGGCAACGTCCGCTTTGATGGCGGCGGATTTGTTTCGGCTGTGATTTTCCACCCGAAGGCCGAAAACCTGCTTTACGCCCGCACCGACGTGGGTGGCATTTACCGTTTTGAATTTGACAAGAAGACCTGGGTCCCGTTAATGGACTGGATTTCCGAAAACGATGTCGGTCTTTACGGAACCGAGGCCTTCGCGCTCGACCCGAACGACCCGAAGCGCATTTACGTGCTGGCCGGCACGGGTTACTTTAGCAAAGGGCGCACCGCCGTGCTCCGCAGCGAAGATTTCGGCAACACTTGGGACACCAGCTACGTGGAAATGCTCGCCCACGGCAACGGCATGGGCCGCCAGACCGGCGAAAAACTGGCCGTAGACCCGAACATGGGCAACATCGTTCTTTGCGGTAGCCGCACCAAGGGCGTGTACAAGAGTACTGACTACGGCAAGACCTGGACAAGCCTTTACAAGGTAGCCCTTTCCTCCGCAACCGAAAGCAGCCTGAACGGCGTGAATGGCGTGAGTTTCGTCCTTTTCGACCCGGCTCAGGGCAAGCTCGCCGACGGCAGCACTGCGACAATCTACATCGGCACTTCCGAGACCAAGGATAACCTACAGGTGAGCCACGACGGCGGTGCCACTTGGGAAGTCGTCAAGGGAGTTCCCACAGGCCTGATGCCGCACCGCGCCAAAATCGTGGACGGCGACATGTATGTAACCTTTGCCGACGGCCCGGGCCCGTACAACATCGCCAAGGGCGGTGTCTACAAGTACAACATCAAGGCAGGCACTTGGACAGATATTACCCCTTATGACGACAACGAAAAGGAAGGCGGTTCCATCGTTCACGAAAAGAACGAATGTTCCTACGGTGGCATCTCTATCGACCCCAAGGACAAGAACCACATCATCGTTTCTACTCTCGGCCAGTACACCGGACGCCACGTGACCAAAGACGAAAAGGAAAACTACGGCGACCGCATCTACACCACGACTGACGGCGGCAAGAACTGGATTCACGGTCAACATTACAACGACATTCCAAACATCGACGCCAATGGTACCGCCTGGATTCCAGGTAATGCCATTCACTGGGCCGGTTCTCTGGAAATCAACCCCTTCAACAACAAGGAAGCCTGGGTCACCAGCGGCAACGGCATCTTTATGACCGAAGACATTACCGCCAAGGTTCCCGTGTGGAAGTTCATGTCCAAAGGTATCGAAGAAACGGTTCCGCTTGACATCGTGAGCATTCCGAACGGCCCGCTCGTCACCGCAATTGGCGACTACGATGGCGCTGCCTACAAGAACATCAACGAAAGCACCCCGCGCCACACACCGATTATCGGCACCACGCAGAGCATGGGTTACGCCCCGCTCAGCGGATCATTGCTGCGTACCGGAACCATCACCAAGTACTACACCTACGAATCCAAGAACTTCTTCGTGATGTACCGTTCCGACGACCTGGGAGCCACTTGGGATTCCCTGAAAACCGAACTTAAGGGAGAAAAGGGCCTCGTCGTGCTTTCTGCTGACGGCAAGGTGATTCTCCACCGCCCCGATCAAAGCGCCACCGTCTACCGTTCCGATGACAACGGTGCCACTTGGACCGCCGTCGAGACTGGCACGCAGACGCAGTACGCCCGCATTGTGGCCGACCCGGTTGACCCGAAAACATTCTACGTCATGAACGCCATGGGCACCCTCTACAAGTCTACCGACGCCGGCAAGAACTTTGTCGCCCAGGAAGCCCGCCTGCAAAACGAAGGTGCAGGAGAATACTATAATGGCGCAGGTCTCATCCGCACCGTCCCGAAGAAAGAAGGCCACCTGTGGGTTCCGATGGACCAGGCACAAGTCTGGCAGCCCAAGGGATTTACCGAATACGGCCTCGCCTACACCGAAGATGGCGGCAAGAGCTGGAACCGCTGCGAAGGCGCATCTACAGCGATTTCCGTGGGTATCGGCAAGGCAAAAGAAGGCTCCGATTACGAAACCATCTTTATCTGGGGTGCTGCAAAATCGGGCGACCCGATCGGCATCTACCGCAGCACCGACAAGTGCAAGACCTTCGAACGCATTAACGACGACATGCACCAGTTCGGCGGCCCGGGTAACGGACAGTTCGTGCAGGGCGACATGAACAACTTCGGCGTCGTCTACATGAGCACCGTCGGCCGCGGCACCATCGTGGGAGCACCCGAAGGCACCAAGTTCGTCACGAAGATTTCGCGCGTCAACGTTTCGAGCAGCACCTTCATGCAACTTGAAAAGCGTACGCTCCATGTGAGCGCCCCGGCAAACAGTACCGTCGAACTCTACGCCGCAAACGGCAAACTCGCCTTCAGTACCGAGATCGGCAGCAACGCTGCTATCAGCCTGAACAAGCTCCCCGTAGGCAAGTACATGGCCCGCCTGAAGGATGCAAGCGGCAAAACGCTCCAGCACAGGGTTCTCGTTGTCAAGTAAGAAATAGCGGTCGGCTTACGCCTAAACGAGGCTGACCGCCCCAAGTTCCAAATACACACAAAAATCCCCGACAGTTTTGAACTGCCGGGGATTTTTATCAGAGCAAAGTTCTTAAGCCCTTAACGGGATGCTATTACTTGCAGGTATAGACTTCGCCCGTCGAATTGTAGAAGGCCACGTCGTCGGTCGCCACGGACTTGCCGCCCATCATCAACAGCTGCGGGATAACCATCTTTACGACGGCACCTTCGGAGCTGATTTCAGGCACAACCGTGATAGAGCCTGCAGAATGCATCGACTTTTTCACAAAGATGTTTTCCAGGACGCACATTTGGAGATTGTCGAAGTTCTGGGTGACATTGCGAACCTTCAAAGCACCTGCTTCAATACTCCAGGAACCCTTGATCGACTGACAGTCCGAATCCGCCATCAGATCAGCCGGAGCATTCGCAGGGAACGTAAATTCCAAAGTACCGTCCGCCTTGAACACCAGTTTGCCAGGATTGGCCTGATAATCGAAATCGGGAGTCCTGATGTCACGCGTCGGGGTCGCCAGATCGGCCAGGCCGTTCAAGTTCCAGGTTCCGATCAAGCATTCATCCGTAAGCCCATTAGCACACTTTTGCACTCTGCTCTTGGAAGGAGATGAACTGGAATCACCACATCCGACCAGCAATGCTGTTGCACAAACTCCGGCGGCAACTACGGCAAAAAAACTTTTTTTCATATTAAACCTCTAAGTTTTCATTGAATATAAGTAATTCTTGTTGTAAAAATCAACAACATAATAAAGTTTACAATCAAAATTTCTCCACATTTATGGATTATTTTTAGCTTGAGGGTATTTTTTCCCTCTTGTTTGGAGTATATTATGAAAAAATTTCTTTTAGGAGCAGCCTTCGCAATGGCTCTTTCTCAAGTAAACGCAGCCCCGGACCCGAATTTCCACATCTATCTCGCCTTTGGCCAGTCCAACATGGAAGGTCAGGGCGATGTCGGGCAACAGGACAAGACGGTTGACGAACGTTTCCAGGTTCTCTGGGCGGCCGATAACGGCTCCTGTTCCGGGAAGACTAAGGGCAAATGGTCTACTGCCGTGCCTCCGCTGGCGCACTGCCAGGGTGCAAAGCTCGGCCCCACGGACTATTTTGGTCGTACCATGGTCGAAAAGACGGATTCACAAATCAAGGTGGGGGTTATCGTGGTGGCCGTCGCGGGTTGCAGCATCCAGTTGTTCGACAAGGACTCCTACGCAAATTATGCTAGAACACAGCAGAGCTGGATGACCCAGCGAATCAACACCTATGGCGGCAACCCTTATGGTCGCCTGATTGAGATGGCCAAGAAGGCCCAGGAAGAAGGCGTTATCAAGGGTATTATTTTCCACCAGGGCGAAACCGATGCCGGTGACGGCCAGTGGCCTTCCAAGGTCAAGAGGGTCTACGACAACATCATCAAGGACCTGGACCTCGGTAGCGACATTCCGTTCCTCGCTGGCGAAGTGCTGCGCAGCGGTGTGAGTGCCGGCGCGAACAACAACATCGCAAAGCTCCCGCAGCAGTCCAAGAACTTCTACGTGGTGTCTTCCGAAGGGTTCAACCAGGCTTTGGGCGACGGCCAGAACGTGCACTTCACCTCTCAGGAGTACCGCGACTTCGGCAAGCGCTACGCCGAAAAGATGATCGAGGTCCTGGGCGACAAGCTCAAGCCCGTTGCAGAATCGAGCAGTAGCGCGGCTGAATCCAGCAGTAGCGAAGTCGCCTCCAGCTCTAGCCATAGCCATCACGGAGTTTCTTCTTCGTCGGAGGCAGGTACGGGCATTGCGCAGGCAAACCACTTTGCGGGCGGGGCGCTTACGGTGAACAAAGCCGGCAATGTGCAGTTGAGCCTTGCCAAGGCAACGCTGCTCACCGTCAAGATTTACTCTAGCCTCGGCAAGGAAGTGCTGGACTTGAGCGGCAACTACGCCGGAACAAACACTCTGGTGCTTGCAAACAGACTCCCGGCCGGGCGCTACGTAGTCAGTGCCCAGGGCGAGGGGTTCAAGGCCACTAAGCCTGTAATGGTAAAATAGCGACGACCGTCAGGTGGTCGCCCTGCACTTGAAACTTGATTTCGAAGCCGGCAAACCTGATGCCGTAAATGCGGTCGGCGGACCTCTGGTACGCGGGCCGCGGGTCTTCGGAAAGCAGCTCCACAAGAGCTGCCTTTTTTTCTGCAGGGAATTTTACGCCGGCGGCACCAGATACTTCAGGGATATCGGCGGCATCGGGCGCAAATCCCGTGCATTCAAGAACCGCTTGCGCCTCGGCGGCAAATTCGACTTCAAGCTTTTTAAAGCGCACGGCCTCGGCAAAGCCGCCGGTGGCCTCGGGCACGGAATCGGCGTACGGCAAGTAGGGCTTGATGTCTACGATAGGCGTGCCGTCCATGAGGTCGGCGCCGCTGACCGTAATGGAGGGAGCATTCTCCCCCGTCAGGTTGATTTTTTCGATTTTGACGCAGCTCATGGCCAGGGGATTCGGCCTAAAGCTGCTGCGGGTCGCAAACACGCCCAGCCGCGTATTGCCACCAAGACGGGGCGGGCGTACCGTCGGCTTCCAGGTATCGCGAACGTTCTCCGAAAAAATCCACAAGAGCCACAAATGACTAAAGCCTTCCAGCCCACGCAACGCGTCGGCATTCCTGAATTCCGGCTCAAAGACAATCGTCGAACGCAAATTCTTCAAGAGCCCGCTCTGCCGCGGAATCCCGAACTTGTCCGGAAAATCGCTCCTGATGCGGGCAATGACCTTGAAAGTTATCTCATCGAACGATTGCACAGCGAAATAATAGAAAAATGGGCCAACGTTTTTCAACTATCCAAAATCAATAGCTAAAAGAACATCAGAACTAACACTGGATGATTTTTTCTCAAAAAAAAACGTTCTTTATATTTTCATATAAAAAACGGCAAAAATTGGCCTTTCTTTTTTATCTCAGGTGGCGACCTACCACCCTGTTTCATCAATTTGGCCTTTCTTTTTTTCTCAGGTGGCGACCTACCACCCTGTTGCTGATTATAATATACAAAAATACTTATCCAAAATCAATATGGGAGCTGGTTTCAGCTATAAAAAACACACTTGAAATAGAGATTAATCTATATTTCGCAGAAAAAAAATTGAAAGTTTTGGTGGAATTTTACAACTGGAGGTCTTCTGTGAAGATTTTTAACATATTGCGCAAGCGCATAACAGCATCAGCTCAGCCATGTCAGTCTGCAAGCAGCCTGCCGCGGCATTCGCTTCACATGTTATTTGCACTGTCCATTCTTCTAGCCCTGCTCGCAGCATGTGGCGATGAATCAAGTAGCTCCGCTCCCGATCCAATCGGCGAAATCTCGTCGAGTAGCAATGACGATAACGGTTCCTCGGGTAAAGACAAAGACACGTCTTTGTCTTCACAGAAAGATTCCCAAAAATCCAGTTCCTCGGTGGCGGAGAAGAATTCTTCTAGCTCTGTAAGTGGCAAAAATAGTAGTTCGTCTGTAGTTGAGTCGAGTAGTAGTGATTCTGTTAAAACTTGTACGCCTGATCAAGAAGGTTTGGAACAATGGTATTTTTTTACTAAGGAAACTTATGTTTGTCAGAATGGTGTATGGGTTCTCCAATCATCAAGTAGCGTAGTTGAAGAGTCCTCTAGTAGCAAATATTATGACATGAGCAGACAGTTTAATGCCAAACTCAGCTATGGTGAATTTACCGATCCGCGCGATAATCATGTATACAAAACGATTCGTCTGTATGACGATGTTACTGATACACTTACGTTCTTTGCGGAGAATCTGAATTTTGGTAAGATGATTGCTGGTGGCGAAAAACAAGGTGATTCGACCAAATATTGTTATGATGACGATCCTTGGTATTGTGAAAATGGATGGGGTGGGCTTTATACCTGGGCTACCGCTATGGCTTTCCCCGCTGTTTGTGATTCTTCTCAAATGGGAAGTGATAAATGCCCGAATACAACTGATGGGTCTAGGAATACACTTGTACCAAATAATTCGGAGTACGTTGTACATCAGGGAATTTGCCCAGATGGCTGGCACATTATGAATCAGGGGGAGTGGGTGGCTGCCATTAATGGACATGGGGCGATGAGTGGTAGTCAGTATCTTAGTTCGGAGGTCTGGAATGGAATTATGGAAAATCCGAGAGGCTTTTCTCTTTTGCCTGTAGGTTTGTATGATTCTGTGAATCGCAGGTTTAGTGGAATTATGGAGCTGGGATATTATTGGATTCCTAGAGAATATTACGACGAACCTGCTTTATTGGGAACTATGGTACATTTTATACATAATCATATGAACATGTCTGCAGGATCAGAAAAGAGTGATGCTCTTTCTATTCGTTGCGTAAAGGATTATTAATCCTTTAGTGTTATCCATAAATTTTAAACAAAAACCGGGCTGTGTTTAAATAGCGTGCTAAACGAGCGTCGTGACAAAATGCTTGCATTTTGTCATGACCGAGTGACGCCGCGGACGCCGAAGGCGTCAAATGCCCATTGGGAGTTATTATGTCAAAGAAGAAAGCGACGGCGAATGCCTGGCCGCTAAGCGAACATTCGTCGGGCGAAGCCCGAGGCCATGTGAGCGTGCGGAGCAGGCTGAGCCGGAGCGTTGTTTGCTAAGCGTTTTCTCGGATGGAAAGGTGACCCCGGAACAAGTCCGGGGTGACATCCGGGGGTTTTAGGGGGTGGAACCACCTAGGCGAGGGGGTGCTGGAAGACCCGGCTATGGATTGCTTCGTCGCTTTGCTCCTCGCAATGACGTGCAAGTCGAAGCGAATGTTGTTAGCAAGCGAACGAGCCACGGAATTTTCCGTCTGTGAGCAATAAGCCCCAAGCGTTAAGCGAGGGCGATTGCGAGAGAGAGGCTGTAAAGCCGATCGGTCGCTCCTTGAGCGGGTAACAACATCGCGAAGGCCATGCGCATAAGCCGGTGCTGCAAGCAGGGGGAGCCCTCCCCCCTTTTTTTCTATCTTTAAAAGCATACATAAAGGAGACGACAAATGGTCTTAACCGTTTTCATTTTATACCTGTTGATGATGCTTGGCATCGGCTTTTACTTCTCCAAGAAGGCGAACAGCCTGAATGCCTACTACCTGGGCAACCGCGGCATGAACAAGTGGGTCGTGGCGATGTCCGCACAGGCCTCCGACATGAGCGGCTGGCTCTTGATGGGCCTCCCGGGCGCCATCTTCGTGAGCGGTTTTTCCGAAGCGTGGATCGGCATCGGACTTGTCATCGGCACATACCTCAACTGGAAAATCGTGGGCCGCAGGCTCCGCAAGTACAGCCACTTCTGCGGCGACTCCATCACGCTCCCCGACTTCTTTGCGAACCGTTTCCGCGACAACAAGGGAATCATCCGCGTCATCGCCTCCATCTTCATTCTCGCGTTCTTCCTGTTCTACACGGTTTCGGGCTTTGTGGCTAGCGCAAAACTCTTCGGCACCATCTTCGGCATGGACTACACCACGGGCCTTATCATCGGTGCGGTCGTCGTGGTGAGCTACACCTTCATGGGCGGCTTCTTTGCCGTGTGCTGGACCGACTTTGTTCAGGCGACCATGATGCTTATCGCCGTCATCGCCATTCCCTCGATTATCATGGCAGGTTCGGGCGGTTTTGCTGCGACCATGGACGCCGTGAACGCGCAGAACCCCTACCTGTTGAGCCTGTTCACCAACGCCACCACCGGCAAGTCCATCGGTCTTATCGCCTTGATTTCTAGCCTCGCGTGGGGCCTCGGCTATTTTGGCATGCCGCACATTCTAGTGCGTTTCATGAGCATCAAGAACGCCGAAGACATCAAGTTCTCCCGCCGTGTCGCCATGATCTGGGTCACCATCTGCCTCGGTGCCGCCATCATGATCGCCATCCTCGGACGCTACTACGTAGAAGCGAACGGCATTACCGTCGCCGACCCGGAACGCATCTTCATGGTTCTCTGCCAGACGCTCTGCCACCCGGCTGTCGCCGCCATCCTCATGGC
>LVAE01000052.1 GCA_001603905.1 Fibrobacterales bacterium Fibro_02 | reverse complement strand
GTAGCAGTTGCAGCGTGAACGGTGGTCATGAGGCCACGGACGATGCCGAACTTTTCATCGAGAACCTTGGAGATCGGGGCAAGGCAGTTGGTGGTGCAGGAAGCGTTGGAGATGATCTTCTGGCCAGCGTAGGTCTTGTGGTTAACACCATAGACGAACATCGGAGTAGCGTCCTTAGACGGA
Source organism: Fibrobacterales bacterium Fibro_02 (assembly GCA_001603905.1). Classification (GTDB taxonomy): domain Bacteria; phylum Fibrobacterota; class Fibrobacteria; order Fibrobacterales; family Fibrobacteraceae; genus Fibrobacter. The sequence continues at coordinate 7,981 of LVAE01000052.1, read as the reverse complement.
GCAGACATGATGACCTTCTTGGCACCGGCCTTGAGGTGAGCAGAAGCGAGTTCTTCGGTCAGGAAGAAGCCAGTGGATTCCACAACGACGTCTACATCGAGAGCGCCCCAAGTAATGTTGGTCGGATCCTTTTCAGCGAAGATCTGGATCTTGTTGCCGTCGACGATGAGGAAGTTGCCTTCGACCTTGATGTCGTGGTTGAAAGCACCGTGGACGGAGTCGTACTTCAGCATGTAAGCGAGGTAGTCAGCGTCGAGGAGGTCGTTGATACCGACAACCTTGATGTCGTTAGAGAAGTTTTCCACAGCAGCGCGGAACACCATACGGCCGATACGACCGAAACCATTGATACCGAGTTTGAGAGCCATTATTGGATCCTTTTGTTTGTTTGTTGAAATTGCTAACCACCTAAGGTGGTGCGATCTTGGCCCTAAAGATACAAAAATCCGAGGCTTTTGTGTAGTAAAAAACATAAAATTTCGGATTTTTGCCGACGAAAAGGGGCCAAACCGGCATGGGAGGTCAAACTAGAAAGAGACCTTCTTCCTGTTCCTAGGGTCGATTCGCTTCTGGATCGCGGTAAGCACACGGGTCAAAAGCCAGGCAATCAAGAAATAGATGATTGCGGTCGTCACCAGCGGGAAAAACGCCTCGTAGGTGCGGCTACGGATAATATCGGAGGCCTTGGTCAGGTCGAGAATGGCGATATAGCCCACCACCGAGGTCATCTTGACCATGCTGATGAATTCACCCTGGTAAACGGGCAGGAAATGCCTTGCCGCCTGCGGGAATACAATCCTGAAAAACGCCCTCACTTTGGTATAACCGAGCGAAAGGGCGGCTTCCATCTGTCCCCTGTCCACCGCCTCGATTCCTGTGCGCATCATTTCCGAGACATACGCACCGAAATTCATGCCAAAACCGATAATGGCGACCCATACCCCATCGAGCCCCGTGCGGGCGAAAACGACGTAGAAAAGAATCATCAACAGAACAACCGATGGCGTCCCCTGCAATATACGGATGTAGGTGACGGCAACGGCATCGGCAATTTTATTCTTCGAAAGTCTCATCAGGCAAATCAGGAATCCAAGAACTGTTCCAAAAATAGCAGACATAATCGAGATAAACACCGTAACGCCAATACCGTCTAAAACCAGTTTCCAGCGATCTTCACGAATGAAGGTTCTCTCGAAGCTGGACTTCAACGAAACCCACAAGGTTTCTTCATCGGAGGCAACAGTCTCCCCTTCTGCCGCCCGTTTCACAATGGCAACGACTCCGCCATCATAAACAGGGACCGAGAAATCAATGCTTTGCTTTCTTTCCTCGGTAATGGTGATCTCACCCACAGCCAAATCACTTGCACCCGACACAAGCGAAGGCAAAATGGATTCAAAATTCATATTCACAATTTCGAGTCCATAACCATAAGCCTCGCAAAAACGAACCACCCAGTCAATATCGTAACCGACAATGGCATTGTCCTTGATATAAACAAACGGGGCAACCTCCGTATTCGTGGCCAAGTGAAGTGTTCCATTGGTCGCTTTCAATTTCGACAGATCAATTTTCTTGACAGATTCATCGGAGCCAAACCAGACAGCCTCCAAATCCGTCTTCAATCCCTGTTTGTTGGACTTCTGGATAAATTCCGTCATCTGTGCGCGCAACTTTTCGCCTTTTTCATTCTTGGGGAACGCAAAAGCGTAGTCGGCCTCTTCCAAAAGCTTATTTACAATTTCAATTCCTTTATAACTTGCAACCACGAGCCTTGCAGTGGGCTCATCAACAAGCATGGCGTCCAGCTTTCCGGCTTCAATCGATTTGGCCATATCGGCATAGGTATTGAAAAACAGGCTTTTCGCTTTCGGGAAGAAGGTATCCAGCACTTTATTGAAGGCACTTCCTGTCCCAAGACCAATCTTTACGCCATCACGATTCAATTCCTCTATAATTTCTTCTGGACTTTTCGCGATCTGCTGCGTTTTTTGAGCATCGAGAATCTGAACCGCCATCACGCATTCCGAGACATAGAAGGCATTAGAGAGGTAGTTTTTCTCCTTGAACGCGGGAGTGGCGCTGAGCGTTGCCGCCGCAAAATCGTATATTCCCGTTTCAATACCGAGAATCACCGATTCAAATTCCACATTATGGACATCAAGGCCATACCCCATTTCTGTGGCAAAGCGGGCCATCAAGTCCATCTCGTAACCGACAATTCGCCCATCCTTGATGTATTCAAAGGGCGCAGTCGTGGCATTTGTCGCCATCTTGAGTGTGGGCATTCCCTCTTTTGCCTTCGGGAAATTCACCACTTTTCGTGTTTCATCGTTACCCAGCCAAAGTTGGTCGATCGAGTCCAAAAGACCCGCTGCACGATACTTTTCGATAAAGACGTTCATCTCATCGCGAAGCTTGCGCCCCTTTTCATTCTTCGGGAACACCGCCACGACATCCATCGGTTCAAAGCCGGCGTGGATATAGCCGAGATTCGGATTTTGAAGAGCCGCATACCGAATAATCGGTTCGTCGTTGACAAAGCCATCCAACTTACCGTTTGCCACCAGATAGGCCATATCGGGCGTGGACTTGTAATAGTCAATTTTTGCGTTAGGAAGAAGGCGTCGCGTTTCCTTGTCGACAAATACAAAACCCGTCTGCATACCGAGTCGCAAGTTCGCATTCTTGTTCATATCGGCAATGGAATTGTACTTGAGATGTTTGTCCCTGAATTGCAGCGGAACATCCTTCAAAGAAGAGTCCTCTGTGGCAGCCAGAACACCGCTTGCGAAAAGCATTACGAAAAGCAAAACTATCCAAAATTTCAAAGTCGTTTTCATATTCTCGCCTACTTCACCTGGAAATAAATTTGATTCACGCCATCAACGACACATTGCCTGTAATTTTCAACGGCAACATCCACCAATCTTCGGGAAATTTCATCACAAGTTTCAAGCGGGTTTATATTTTCCCCTACAAAGTCAATCTTGATTTCCACACGGCAGGATTCATCGGAATATTCAGCCACCAAATGGATGCTAGATTCTGGGGGCAATTTCATCAGCAAATTCTGCGCGACGAGCTCGTCAAATACAAAATTGACATTTCGGGCAGTCCGCTTGTCAATTTGATTTTTCTCGACAAATTCAAAGAATTTTTGCACCACATTCGTAAAATCAGTCAATCCATTTTGCAGGCGAACATCAAACACCTTCAGGCGTTTGATAAACTGTCGAGTCTTATCTTTTTGCGGATGAACGAAAACCTGTTCCGAAGAACCTTCTTCGTAAATAACGCCCTCGTCCATATAGAAGACGCGAGTCGATATATCCTTCGCAAATTTCATTTCGTGCGTGACAATGAGCATGGTCAAGCCCTGCTTTGCCAAGTTGCGAATCACCGAAAGAACCTCCCCCACCATTGTCGGGTCAAGGGCGCTCGTCGGTTCATCGAACAGGACAATTTCTGGATCCATGGCAAGGGTTCGCGCAATCGCCACGCGCTGTTTTTGACCACCGGAAAGTTCCTCGGGCAAGTTATTCGCCTTGTCGGCAAGTCCCACCGTGCGGAGCAATGCCATCCCCTTTTCGTAGGCTTCCTTTTTTGTCCGATGCAGCAAATCCACTTGCGCCACCATAATATTTTCGATGACGGACAAGTGATTGAACAAGTTGAAGGACTGGAAAACCATTCCCATTTTTCGGCGAAGCATCGGGACATTCGCCCCCGGTGCCGTAATGGACATTCCATCAATTAAGATTTCTCCCGAAGTCGAGTTTTCCAGCCTATTGATGCAGCGAAGAAGTGTCGATTTACCAGTTCCCGAAGGGCCTATAATGGAAATAACCTCGCCTCGGTGAATTTCTGCATTCACATCTACAAGCGGAGTTACGTTGGGATACACTTTTTTCAAATGCCGGATCGAAATCATAACCAAATATATTCCTTCTTAGATACATTCAATTATAGAAAAAGATTGCCATATTTTTACATTGCGGAATCCATATTCCACATTGGAACATATAATCGTTGGGCTACAGCTTTTCGTTTTTTTATTTTTGTTGTCATGAGCAATTCTTTGTTTAAAAAATTTGGTCGTATTCCCAGTTTTTGCGCCCCGCTGTTTGGGCTGTTATTTGTCGTTTCCTTGATTTCTTGTGCAGGTAATGGTCAGCCGCTGACTGAAACAGAACCGCAGCAAGCAGCAGACAAGAGCGACGGCGGCTCCAGCTACGCCGACGACTATTTTGACGAAGGTTCCTCGCAGAATGCTGGCGGAACTTCAAATGCTGCAGCTCAGCGTTCCCAGAGGTCAAGCGCCGGCACATACGGCTCCGACGGTTTCAGCTTCATTCTGCCCCAAGGCGGCGCAGGCGACTGGGCACTCGTGGGCGATGACGACGGGAGCGCCCACGAGAGCGGCGTCCCCTACGAATTTTACAACGCCAGCACGGGACGCCGCGCGGTCCTGGTCGAAATCGAACTCCCGAAGGGCGAACCCATGCGACTCATGGACCGCGCCCAGATGGAGATGCAGGCATTTGAATCTAGCGGCAAGAAGGCGACTCTCGCCGAGACCTATCCCGAAGAAAATTTCGGCGGTACAGGCGTCTTCTTTGACGTCGCAGGCAAGCGCTACGATAGCCCTTACGAGGCTGTAGGCTTTGTAACAGGCGCCGGGAGCCGCGTGTACACGCTCACGCTTTCGGCCACCGACACGCCGCTCCAGCCGGGCGAACTCAAGAACGAATGGAAGGAATTCTTCGCGAACTTCAGCATGCGCGAAACCGCCGCGAGCGAAGGCCCGGAACTTTCGCCGAACAACGTACAAAGCTTTGACTCCCCCACGCTCGGCTACACCTGGGCCGTCAAGGACACCCTCTGGCATCACTGGACAGGAATCGCCCGCCAGAACGACGACCCGGACCTGGTGCTCAGCAACAAGGCCGAAGACGTTTCGCTGTTCGTTTACGGGGCAACCGTTGAAAGCGACGCCGTGAATTCGCAGGATTTGTTCAAGGTGCTGCTCGTGCGCCTGGGTGTCGACCCCAACAATCCCACACTTGAAATGCACCGCCAAAAGGTCGGCGACCGCTACGCGCAGGACTTTACCCTGACTCACATAGTCAACAAGTTCGACTTCTACTACACAGGCCGCTATTTCTATGACGATGGCCGCGGCATCTTGATCGTGAGCTGGACCCAAGGCGTGAACAAGAAAAAGTACGCCAAGGTCATGCAACATGGTATCGATGGCCTGACCGTGGGCGAAAATACGGCCGCCAAAAACGCAGCCGCCGACGCCGAATCCGCCAAGAAGCAGGCCAAGTTCAACGCCGCAATCATGAGCCAAGTGGGCATTCTGCGCCTGCTCGAAAACCAGCCGCTGGTGGCGCTCAGCTACTTTGAACGCGCGAACCGCATGGATCCCGAAGAACCGCTGTACCTGATCAACTGCGGATTCGTGTACCAGATGAAGGAGCTTTACGGCCCGGGCATCAGCCACTTTGAAAGCCAGCGCGAACTGGTGCAGAAGAATGGCAAACTACTCTCGATTCTCGGCGAAATGTACGAAGCCTTGTTCGACTACGGCCGCGCCCGCGAATGCGCCGAAGCAGCCCTCCGCTACACGCCGAACAATCCGGAATACGTAATCAACTTGAGCGACGCCCTCTGGGGACTCGGTCAGCGTAACCAGTCGCTGGTGGTCGTGCAACGCCTTTACGATACGCAGCCGAGCTCGCGCCTGGGCGTTTACCTCGCCAAGACTTACATGGGCCTTGACCAGTACGCCGAAGCCGTTGACATTCTTTACCAGGTGCGCCGCCGCTTTGGCATGAGCGTGGAACTCGGAAGCACCTTGATGGATGCCCTCATGTTCCTTGGCCGCTACGAAGAAGCCCGCGCCATTAGCGAAGAAACCTTGGCCAAGGACCGTAACGACTACAAGATTTGGACTACACAGGGCAAGATTCTCTTCTACAGCCGCAACTACCGCGACGCCGAAAAGTCACTCACCAAGGCACTCGCCCTCAAACCCGATAATGAAGACGCCAAAAGCTTCCTCAGCGCCACGAAGGCATTCCTCGGCAAGGCGGACAACCGCACGCTGCAAAAGCCGATTACGCCGGTAGAAGAACGCACCAAGAACCTGAAGGGTCTCCTCAGCGAAAGCGCCAAAAAGCAGGGCACCGAAGGCGACTTCCCCGCCGTGGTGCATTACAACAAGCAGACCTTGAAAGCCGAAAAGGGCGCAAACTGGGTCCGCACCGACGAAATGCTCATGGAAATCCTTGACATTCGCGGCGCCGCCATCTATCGCGAATTTACGTTCGACTTCTTGCCGGGATTCGACCGCATTTACCTGAACGCCCTCGAAGTCTACGACAGCAACTGGAACCTGAAGCAGAAGGCGAACCTGAACGGTGCCTACATTACCTACGCCACCGAAATCGGCGGCCAGAACGAATCGCAGACGGCGCACTTCCCGCTCTCGGAACTGGAGCCGGGCGACTTTATTTACCTGCAGTTCAGCCGCACCAACATCGAAAACAAGGGCATGATTCCCTACACCGACTTCGTGAGCAGCAAGGACGTTCCTGTGGGCCAGTCCAGCTTCCGCATTTACGCCGACACCGCCCGTTTTGTGACCGAAGAATACGGCCCGCTCGAAAAGAAGGCCATCAAGGGCGGCATCGAATGGAAAATCGAAAACCCGGTCATTATCCGCAAGGAACTTTACATGCCCGTGTACCGCGACTTTGGCGCAGGCCTGATGCTCACCGGCAAGCAGGAATGGAAGAACGTGGGCGAAGATTACCAGAACCTAATCAAGCACCAGTTCAAGCAGGCCGTGAGTGTGCGTGAAAAGGCCCGCGAAGTCCGCGGTAGCAAGGCAAACGACAACGCTGTGAAGGCAATCGTGAACTTTGTACGCCACGATATCCGCTACCGCGACGTGCGATTCGGCGGCCACAGCCTGATTCCGCAAACCGCCGAAGTCACGCTGAAAAAACACCAGGGCGACTGCAAGGACATGGCGCTTTTGCTCAAGGAAATGCTCGAAGCCGTAGGCATCAAGAGCTACCTCACCGCCATCCACCTGACCGAAGAAGGTTTCGCCGGCCTCCCGACGATTCAGCAGTTCAACCACATGATTCTCTACATTCCGGCGCAGGGTCAAATCACCGAACGCTGGGTCGATGCCACCGACAAGACCGGCAACGATCGCCCCGTTCCGCTCGACATGGAAGGCAAAGTCGCACTCGTCATCAACGACGACAGCAGCCACGTGGTCACTACGCCGATTTTGGAAGACAATCAGGAACACCAGATTGGCATTGAACACCGCCTGTTTATCGGTAACGACGGCGCCTGCGAATTCCGCGATTCCATTTCGCTGCAGGGCAAGTTCGCAAGCGTGATGCGCAACCGCTTCTTTGGCCGCGACATGAAGGAACAGGAAAAGCTGATGGAAGACTTCCTCGCCTCGGGCATTCCCGACGTATCTATCGGAAACATCCGCATCGAGAACTTGGCCGAATTCAACAAGCCGCTCGCCCTGATTGTAACTTACGCCTCCAAGGGATACTTCGGCCAGAACGGTTCTGAACTCAAGGGACGTTTCCCGAACGTGTGGGAACGCAGCCTGTTCAAGCTCCCGAAAGTTTCCAAGCGCCATCACCCGATTCGCATGCCGCACGAAACACAGTTTGCATACAAATTAAGTGTCACAGCAGCAAACGGCAAGACGGTCAAGATTACCGGCCCGAAGCCGCTTAATCGCGAACCGGATTACGTGAGCTACGAGAAGAATTTCGACGGCAAGAACAGCATCAAGTGGACCACCTTCGCTCTCTACGCCGACCCGGCCGAATACAACAAGATTCGCGAGGAATGGACCTACTTGCTCAGCGAAACGAGCCCGATGATCGAGGTCAAATAAACAGCAAAACATTAAGAGAAATGCCCCGGAAAA
>LVAE01000051.1 GCA_001603905.1 Fibrobacterales bacterium Fibro_02 | reverse complement strand
TAACCGGTAATGAATATGGTTGTTCATGAACCCACTATTAAAAAACCTACAAATCCAGAATCTTTTCGCAGCAGCTTGGACAGGAGCAACATCCGAACCGGAGAACATGAAAAAGATAGACGGGAAACCGTTCTACGTAATTACCAATGCAGATGAATTGGCGTGGTTTGGCGAACAGGTAAATGGAGGAAGAACAAATATAAATGCAGTGTTAGTAAATGACATTGATGTGAGCGGAGCCTCATATCCAACAATGAATACATTTGAAGGGATTATCGATGGCGGAGGAAAGAAATTAATATGTAATGGGAATGGTTCTTTTATAAATACATTAACAAAATCAGCTTCTTTAAAAAATATAATAGTGGACCATCCTTATAGGTCTAGTTATTTTATAGAAAATTCCTATGGTGAAATAATTAATGCAACTTTTAATGGATCGCTTTTTATAATGTACAATTATGGGAACATTTCTTATTGTACATCACTGAGTGAAGGAGCTCTTATAGCCGATAATTTAGGAAACGTTGAATATTGCGAAGCTGCTGATAGAGTTGTAGTCAACAATATGGAATCAGGAATAGTAAAATATTCTCATGGAAGTTTTGAAATTGTTTACCAAAACGATGGTAAAATAATAGGTTGCTTTTCTGGAACCAAATTGACTACTATCAATAACGGTTATATAAAAAGTTCTTATGTATTAAAAAGTTCAACTTATTACCTCAACAATACAGAAGTATCATCTACATCTACAAAAATGCAAACTGATCAATTCGCTTGGATTCTCAACACGTCTAACGGAACCGAAGAAAATAGCGGAATATGGTCACGCGGAACAGACGGCTATCCAACTTGGGCAAATGAAAATTCCTTAGCAATTTTTAAAATAGCATTTAACGATGATGGCATAATCACCAACCGCTACACAAATTACAAGGGACTCGTGACGTTCCCCGAAGACCCCGAACCGGCTGAAGGTTATATTTTTACTGGATGGTATAATGCAGATGGCGTAAAAGTCAAGCCGACAACCGTGTTTACCGCAGACCAGACAGTAAATGCTGTCTATATGGATGCAAGCGATGTCTATTGGACAATCAATTTCTATAACGCAGCACCCGCTGACACCTTGTTAGAAGGAAAATCCTATCAGCACGGAAGCATCGTGACATACGGTGGAGCCGACCCGACACTTACCGCAACAGCAAAGTACACCTACACATTCAAGGGCTGGGATGTTGAGCCCACAAATGCTGTCGAAGATTTTAATTACCACGCAATCTATGATTCCACCATCCGCTCGTACACAATCACGTTCAACAATTCCGATGGTTCGAAGATTGAAAACGCAACATTCGAATATGGCAAAAAGCCGAGTTGCAGCAAGACTCCGACTCGCGATGCAACCGTCGAATGGAAATACACGCACAAGGGCTGGAAACCCGCTCTTGATTACGTAACCGAAGAGGCCACCTACACAGCCATCTACGATTCCGTCAAAGTTGAATACAAGGTAACGTTTATGAACGGAACCGAAATCATTGACGAACAGATGGTTCCGTATGGTGGCGCCGCTGTTGCTCCGACTGGCGTGACTCGCGAAGGTTACAAGTTCGTCGGCTGGAACACCTCGTTTGCAAAAGTCACGACCACCTTGACAGTAAAGGCTCTGTTTGAAGAACTAATTGTTCGCTCTGTGAACGTGGTGAATGCTGATGGCGAAAAGATTGACAACCAGAAAATCGAAGATGGCGAGACATACACGCTCCCCGAAGCACCGAAAAAAGAGGGCTACACGTTCGACGCCTATTATGACGGTAGCAAGAAACTCGGTGTCGCTGGCGATGAAATTACCATAACGGCAAGCATTACCATTACGGCAAAGTATATCAAGAATCCCGAAAGCAGTTCTAGCAGCAAGGAGATTGCTTCATCGTCTTCTCAAAATAGCGTTAAAAGTTCTAGTTCTACAAAGGTCGTTAGCTCATCTAGCTCGGCAAAAAGCAGTAGTTCTAGCAAGCAGCCAAAATCGAGCAGTTCTGGCAAAAAGACCGAAGCGATTATCACGAATACAGTTCCGCAATTCTCGGTACACGTTGAAGCTAGAAATCTTCAAATTTCAGGAGCTAAAATTGGAGCAACCTACGCCTTATTCGATATGCAAGGAAAAGTTCTATTGCAAGGACACACGTACGCAACAAACTTTGATTTGAACATCGCAAGGCCCGGTAATTACCTCTTGAAAATCGGAGCCTCAACGCAAAAGATTCGAGTGAAATAATGCAGCATCAATCCCGCGAAAGCGGGATTTTTCATTTGACTACGCTTCTCAATCGGGGTAAAAGCCTTCACATACCATCTTTAGGCAGAATTTGTTATATTAAGTTCCATGCCAACGTCTAAACTCACCGAATTGATTGCTCGCTATCGGGAATTGGGTATTGATAGCCAAATTGACTATCAAAAATTTTACCTGTATTCCATCATCACGCATTCAACAGCAATCGAAGGTTCAACGGTTACAGAAATAGAGAACCAGTTGCTTTTCGACAAAGGCATTACGGCAAAGGGGCGAACCCTCGAAGAGCAAATGATGAACCTAGACTTGAAAAAGGCATACGAAAGAAGTATCGAACTGGCAAAATCGCATGATGTAATTTCTGTGAATATGCTAAAGGAACTTTCGTCCCTGGTTATGAAAAACACGGGCAGCACATATCAAACTGCACTAGGCTCTTTTTCGACCGCCAACGGCGACTTAAGATTGCTAAATGTTACTGCGGGTATAGGCGGACGCTCCTATATGAGTTTTACAAAGGTACCCTCGCGCTTAGAAGATTTTTGCAACAAGTTAAATGCGGCTCGACATTCCCTAAACAAAACAAATCTTGATGAAATCTATGATTTAAGTTTTGAAGCACATTATGGACTCGTAACGATCCATCCTTGGGCCGATGGCAATGGACGTATGGCACGCCTCCTAATGAACCAAATCCAATTTGAATATGGCGCAATTCCCTCCAAGGTATTAAAAGAAGACAAGGAAGGCTATATCAAAAGTTTGGCGCAAGCACAAGAATCTGAGAATTCTCGTATATTCAAGTCATTCATGTACGAAAACCTCTGCAAAAACCTCCAAAAAGAAATCGATACATTCCTCAAGTCAACAGAAATGGGGGGAGAAAACGTCAAAATGGGGGGAGAAAAGTCCAAAATGGGGGGAGAAAACACCAAGCAAGGCGCTAAATCGCGAGACAATATTATTCGTCTTATCCAGCAAAATCCGAATATCACCATGTCAGATATTGCCTCATCTATAGGCATTTCTGCAAAGGCTGTGGAAAAGCAAATTGCCCGATTGAAAAAAGACGGAGTACTTGTCCGAGTAGGCCCTGACAAAGGCGGATCCTGGGAAATCGTTGACTAAGACCCCAGCACCAACTCCGAATTTCGAACTCCGAATTCCGAATTTACTAAATTTGCGCTCACTATGAGCGAAGAAGTTAAAGAAGAAAAGAAAGAAGAGAAAGTCAATCCGTTCCTGACTCCCGTTAAGATTATCGAGCCGGAACACAAGCTCCCCGACTACACTTTTGACATGCTGCCCGAAGAACAGAAGAATATTCTTCGCGGACACGGCTGGACCGACTTGATGCCGGTGCAGCGCAAGACGATTCCTTACATGCTGGCCGCCCGCGATATGCTGGTGCAGTCCAAGACCGGTTCGGGAAAGACAGGCGCCTACGTGCTCCCGCTTTTGCAGGTGATTGTACGCGACCATATTTTCCCGCAGGCACTGATTCTCGTGCCGACGCGTGAACTCTGCTTGCAGGTTCAAGACGAAATTGAGAAACTTTCTGCCGGCACGGGTATCCGTTCCGTCGCGATTTTCGGTGGCGTGAGTTACGAACCGCAGCTGAAGGCTCTCAAGAACGGCGTGCACATCATCGTGGCGACACCGGGCCGCCTGATGGACCACGTGCAGCGCGGCAATGTGGACTTCCTCGACATCCGCGACCTGATTCTGGACGAAGCCGACGAAATGCTCTCGATGGGTTTCTACCCCGACATGCAGAAGATTCGCCGCTACCTGCCCAAGCAGATTGCCTGCACTATGTTCAGCGCCACCATTCCGCAGACGGTGAAGAGCCTCGCCCGCGAATTCCAGCGTCCGAGCGCCGAGTTCCTTTCGCTCAGCTACGACAAGGTCATCGCCAACAACCTGGAACACCGCTGGTACCCCTGCGACGTGATGGACAAGGATTCCATGACCATCAAGATGCTGGAATACTACAATCCTGAAAGCTGCATGATTTTCTGCAACAAGAAGAGCGACGTGAGCTACCTGGAACAGGTGCTTTCGGGCTACGGATTCAACGTAGGCGCACTCTCGGGCGATGTCGCCCAGAACATGCGCGAAAAGACCTTGAACGCCTTCCGCGACAAGAAGCTCCGCATTCTCATCTGCACCGACGTGGCGGCCCGCGGCATTGACGTGGACCACGTGACGCATGTGATTGTGTACGACCACCCCGACGACCACGAAGTGTACGTGCACCGTAGCGGACGTACCGCCCGTGCGGGCCGCAGCGGACTCTGCATTTCGCTGATTACACCGGTCGAAGAAATCGACATGAAGCAGACTGCCGCCGACTTCGGCATCAACTTCATCAAGATGGAAGTACCGACAAACGAAGAAATTGCGAAGAAGGTGAGCGAACGCGTCCGCGCCAAGCTTGAACAAGAAAAGAACCACTTCGGTGGTCAGAAAGCCCGCGAACGTATCAGCCGCGTCATTCCGCTGGTTAAGGAACTCGCAAACGGCACCGAAGAAGACCAGATGCTTCTCGCCTACCTCGTTGACCGCTACGCATGGAAGAAATAGGACAACGTAACAATGGCTAAGATTAAGATTAAATCAGCAAAAGAAATTGAACTGATCCGCGATGCCGGCGCTCTCGCTGCCGAAACGCTGATCCGCGCGGGCGAAATGTGCAAACCCGGCGTCTCCACACTCGAAATTGACGAATTCATCGGCGACTATACCCGCAAGCACAAGGGTATTTCCGCTTGCATGGGCTACCACGGTTACCCGCGCTACGCCTGCATCAGCATCAACGAAGTCGTGTGCCACGGCATCCCGAGCGCGAATACCATCCTGAAAGACGGCGATATCGTGAACATCGACATCACCACGATTCTTTCGGGCTACCACGGCGACACCTCGGCCATGTTCTGCGTCGGCCGCGTCAGCAACCTCGCCCAGGAACTCGTGGACACCGCCAAGTTCTGCATGGAAGAAGGTATCCGCGCCGCTGGCGAACAGGGTGCACGCTACTATGACATCGGTAACGCCATCCAGGACATCGCCGACGAACACGGATTCAGCGTGGTCGAAGACTACTGCGGTCATGGTATCGGTCGCGGTTTCCACGAAGAACCGACCCTGTACCACTTCCGCAACAACGTGCTCAAGCAGTTTATCGAAGTCGGCAACGTGTTCACCGTAGAACCCATGATTAACGTGGGTCGTCCGGGCACCAAGACGCTCGCCGACGGATGGACCGCAGTGACCCGCGACGGTTCGCTTTCTGCCCAGTGGGAACACACCGTGGCCCGCACGAAGAACGGGATCGAGATTCTGACTCTCCCCCGCTAAACCATGTCTCTACTCGGTAACTTACGCAACAAGGCGGTCGAAGCCTTTGTCAAGAATCACGAACTGGTCAAGCGCTTCGGCGACGTCCAGTCCATCTCTATTGATTCGGACAACGGCACCGCCGACGTTAGCGTACTTCTGCACGGTGAAATTTTTCCGATTAAGTTCCGCGGATACTATTACTTCGACGACACCGAAAATGGGACCGACATCGTCATCCGCAAGATTACCAGCGAACGCGAATGGATAGACCAGGCGCTTTCGTACTGGCTCGAAGGCAAGACCTTCCGCTACACCCTCCCCGGACTCGCCGGCGGACTCGCAAAGATTATATTCTAGGCCGAAACGGTAAACTTTTTATAAAAATCTTTCATTTTTAGCATTCCGTCTATTGTCTAATAATATATATTAGTCTCGTAAGGAGATTTTTATGAGCGATTGCACAGACGAAAAGATGGAAAGAATCAAGGAAAAGTTGAGTACCCTGCTGTTCGAGCTAATTACGGACATTCCGGAATCCCTGTACTCCCCCACCGAAAATTCGGACGACAAGATCAATAAACTGATCCGCCAGGCGGCCATCAAGGCGTCCGCCGTCAGCGCCACCCTCTCGGTCCCGGCCGGTGTCACGGGCGTTCTGACCTCGATTCCCGACATCGCCGCCATCTGGCGCATCCAGGCGCAGCTCGTATCCGACATCGCCGCTACCTACGGCAAGTTCGCCCAACTCAGCCGCGAAGCCATGGTCTGGTGCCTTTTCCGCCACAGTGCAGCCCAGCTGGTCCGCGACATCGCCGTCCGCACCGGAAGCCGAATCGTGGTCCAGAAGCTCTCGCTTGCGGCCCTCGAAGTACTGCTCAAAAAGATAGGTCTCAAGATTTCGACAAAGCTCCTCGGCAAGATCGCCCTCCGAGCCATTCCCGCCATCGGGGCCATCGGAAACGGTGCTTATTCCTTCTACGACACCTACGAAGTCGGGAAAACCGCAGCCGCCTATTTCAAGGCTTTAGCCGATAACCCCGAGGAACCGGTGGTCGAAGACGCCGAAATTCAGGCCTAAACCCACCCCTCTCCAAAGTTAAGCCCTTGAAAGGGGGCTTTTTTTTTCTATCTTTGGGCGCAACTCAAACAAACATCAACTCCATTTGTGGAATAAAATATGAAAAACATTGAAAAGCACAGAAATATTGGTATTTCTGCCCACATCGACTCCGGTAAGACCACCCTTACCGAACGTATCCTCTACTTCACAAAGCGTATCCACGCTATCCACGAAGTTCGTGGTAAAGACGGCGTCGGTGCCACGATGGACTCCATGGAACTTGAACGCGAACGCGGCATCACGATTCAGTCTGCAGCCACGTTTGCAAACTGGACCCACACCAAGAGCGGTGAACAGGACTCCATCAACATCATCGATACCCCGGGGCACGTGGACTTCACGATCGAAGTGGAACGTTCTCTCCGCGTG
>LVAE01000050.1 GCA_001603905.1 Fibrobacterales bacterium Fibro_02 | reverse complement strand
GGCGGGAGGGCGGGGTAAGCCCGGACGTTACAGAAACCCCTGCGGCTCGGCCATAGCCATGCAAGTATGGCTGCGGCACTCGCCTTGCATGGCTTTGCGGGTGCGGCGACTGAGCACCCGCTAGAAGGGGTGGTGAGCAGCGACGTGCGAACCAGGGGATAACTGCATAAGGCGAGCATCGCGACAGACCGCTAGCGGGCTAGCATGATCGAGCCGAGCAGTTGGGACTATAGTCCCACGCTTTCCCCTCCATACACAAAAAAGACCGCAGCAATTTATTGCTACGGTCTTTAATGTTCTGGATCCTTCGACTTCACGCCTTACGGCGTTCCGTTCAGGATGACAATTTGCGACTAGCGAACAACCTTGCGGTCTTCTTCCGTCATCTTGAGGAAGTCGGCGACAGTCATGTTGCCCTTATCCCCGTCCTTGCGCTTACGCACAGAGACAACGCCATCGGCGACTTCCTTCTCGCCGACGATGAGGAGGTACGGCACCTTCTGGAGTTCGCACTGGCGGATCTTGTAGCCGAGCTTCTCATTAGATTCATCGACTTCCACGCGGACGCCGGCGTTCACGAGTTCCTTTTCCACGGACTTGGCGTAGTCAACGAACTTCTCGGAAATCGGGAGCACGCGGGCCTGAACCGGAGCGAGCCACAGCGGGAAATCGCCCATGAATTCTTCAATCAAAATGCCGAGGAAGCGTTCGATGGAACCCACGGCGGCGCGGTGCAGCATCACCGGAATGTGCTTCTGGTTGTCCTTGCCGACATATTCAGCACCCAGACGCTGCGGGAGGTTGAAGTCCACCTGGATCGTACCGCACTGCCAGTCACGACCGAGGCTGTCCTTCAGCGTGAATTCGAGCTTCGGGCCGTAGAAGGCGCCTTCGCCCGGATTCAGGATGTAGTCGAGGCCAGCGAGTTTCGTGGCTTCGGCGAGGGCGGCTTCAGCCTTGTCCCAGATTTCGTCGGAACCCACGCGCTTTTCGGGGCGGGTAGAGAACTTCACCACGATATCGTCGAAACCGAAGTCGTGGTAGATTTCCTTGACGAGGGCGCAGAAGTCGGCCACTTCGCTTGCAATCTGGTCTTCGGTACAGAAGATGTGGGCGTCGTCCTGCACAAAGCCGCGCACGCGCATCAGGCCGTGCATCGTACCGGCAGGTTCGTAACGGTGGCACTTACCGAATTCGGCAAGGCGCATCGGAAGGTCGCGCCAGCTGCGGAGTCCCGTGTTGAAAATCTGGATGTGGCAGGGGCAGTTCATCGGCTTCACAGCCATTTCCACGTCGCCAGCCAGCGTCTTGAACATGTTCTCGTTGTACTTGTCGGCGTGGCCGGACTTGATCCACAAAGTCTTGTTCACGATTTCCGGCGTGATCACTTCGAGGTAGCCACGACGGTCAATCTTTCCGCGGATGTAGTCCTTGAGGGCGTTCACCATCTTGGTGCCCTTCGGGTGCCAGAACACCATGCCCGGAGAATGGTCTTCAATGTGGTAGAGGTCCATTTCCTTGCCGATCTTGCGGTGGTCGCGCTTTTCGGCCTCTTCCAGGAACTTCAGGTAAGTTTCGAGACCTTCCTTGTCGGCAAAGCAGGTGCCGTACACGCGGGTCAGCTGGTCGCTGTTCTGGTCGCCGTGCCAGTAGGCGCCCGACATCGAGAGCACCTTGAAATTCTTGAGCTTGCCAGTACTCGGCACGTGGGGGCCGGCGCAGAGGTCTTCAAAGTTCTTGCCCGGTTCGCCAGTCACGTAGAAGCTGAGCGTGCCGTCGCTACCTTCGCGGGCGAGTGCGCGCTGAGCGTTATCGGTCTTGTACTTGTCGCCCTCGGTGCGCTTCAGGCCATCGGCAGCGCTGACTTCGCAACGGGTAAACGGACGGTCTTCCTTGATGATTTCCTTCATGCGCTTTTCGATGCGCTCGAAATCCGACTGCTGGATCGGGGTCGGTGTCATCAAATCGTAGTAGAAACCCTTTTCGATAGCCGGACCGTAGGCGAGCTTGGTGCCCGGGAACAGGTCGCAGATGGCTTCGGCGAGCACGTGGCTGCAGCTGTGACGCAGGAGCATCAGAGCATCCGGGTCGTCGTTGCTCGGCGTGATAATCTTGATGGAGCCGCTCTCGGTGAGCGGGCGCGTGAGGTCGAGGACCTTATCGCCGAGTTTGACGCCAAGCGCCTTGCGTGCAAGACCTTCGGAAATGCCCTTCGCAATTTCGAGGCCGGTGGTGCCCGATGCTACGGAACGTACGGAGCCATCGGGGAAGGTGAGTTCGATTTGAGACATAAATAATCCTTTTTGTGGGCGGTTCTCGCCCGGTTCCCCAGAAATACGACATCTGGCGGTGAGGCGAAATTTAGAAAAAAACGGCAAATCGGGCGAGAGGCGATACGGATTTGTGGCGGAAACATTACCACGGGTCGAACAAAAATGGGCGGTGATTACAATTTTGCCCCCTTTTTTGTGCCCCTGTTTTTAACAAGGAAAAACAAATGGAAATTGTCCATATTCGGCGGAAAAAGCTTCAAAAAGGGTATTGCCTCTATTTGGATTATGTAAGCCCGACGGACGGGAAAAGACACAAAAGGTACTTGAATCTTCATGTTAATGACAGGGATAAGGAAAATACCTTGAAGACCATGGCTCTGGCCAACAAGTACAAACTAGAACTGGAAACAGAACTTTTGTTCCCTGATGAACATTTACCGCTTTTTGTTAAATACGCTCGTTCCATAGATGAAGCTGAGCTTAGTCCAAGCACCCAGCGAAATCGACTCTCGATGATTCGAGTCGTTGAGGAATTTGACCCCAACGTGAATGTGGGCGGGGTCAATCGTATTTGGATGACAAAGTTTATAAAATACATGAGTGAGCGAGGCAATTCCCCAATTTCAATTTCAAATAGGGTTAGCTTCATTAAAGGAGTGCTTCGGCATGCTTACAAGGACGACCTAATTTTTAGAATCCCCGATTTTTCAGACCTATGTCCCAAGGTGGTGTTAAAGCCGAGAAATTTTCTGACCCTCGATGAGCTAAAACGTTTATCAGAGGTTCCCACAACCTTTGAAATTTATAAGAAAGCATTCCTTTTTTGTTGCTTCACTGGTCTTAGGTGGAGCGACATGATGCGGCTCCAGTATGCGGACATCCGTGATGGCATCATCTCTATAACGATGCAAAAGACAAAACGTTTTGTTCAAATACCTTTGACCGAAAACGCAAGGGCGTTTCTCCCACCACATAAGAGGTCTCCATTAGTATTTAGCGAAATTAACAAACATTCCGCGTTTATGAACCGTCTATTAAAACGTCTTTGCAGGGAAGCGAAAATATACAAGAAGATTTCGTTCCATTGCGCTCGCCATACTTTTGCAGTTATCAGTCTGGAATCTTGTGGGAACCTTTACACAGTCTCTCAGCTATTGGGTCACACCACGGTAAGGGCCACTCAGGTATATGCCAAATGTCTTTTATCAGATAAGATAAAAGCCCTGAATGCGGTTCCAACAATCTTTACAACAAACAACCAGGAAAACCAAAACCCTACAACATAATTCTTCCTTATGTAAGATATCAAAAGGAGTAAAACATGCCTGACATAATCTCAGTTCAAACTAACAAAGAAAACATACCGATGACCACCCAAAAAGCGGTCGAAATTCTTAACACGGCGCCAACATTTGAAGAACTTGACAAAAGCTCTCAAAAATCCGTTATTCAAATTGCGATGGTGGATAACCTGAAAAAGGACCTACAATTCAAAGCGAAAATAGCCAAGCTCAATTATGAAGAAATTAAGGAAACCTTTCTAGCGAACCTAAATTCAGCACATACGAAGGATGCGTATTCCAGGGCGCTTACACGTTTGGAAACTTGTCTGAAAATTACAGGCAAGATTTTTGCAGAACTTTCTACCTTAGAAGCAGACCAATTTATTCGTAGTTCTTTTCTCTCAAAACCAATGGATAATGGAGTCATCAACATGGGGGCCGAAGACAGGGCGCCTGCGGCAATAAGAAGGGATGCGTCTGCTATCAGCGCTTTCTATTCATTTGTGGAAAGGGTCACGAATCATGCCATTATGAACCCGTTTCGAGGAACAAGGGCTTTGCCAAAGAGAACTGCAAAAAAGGACATTGTGGTCCCCTCAGAAGCCGATGTAGTTGCAATACTAAACAGTAAACTCATGAGTCGAGAATTACGAGCCGCTTTCGCTATCATGGCACTCAGAGGCCTTCGAGTGGGCGGTTTGCCAAACTTGACTATTAACTATGAAGCTCATGTTTTTTCGACAACCTCCAAAAGCAAGGAATATAGAGGGAACTTCGATGATGCCATTCAGATTCCAGGCTGTAAGTCAATTTTGGAATACTTCAAAGTCTTCAAGGGGAAAAGGATGCCTTTTGCAGAACTTTCTGACTCCAAGTTGAAAATGCAAGTGGCTTATTGGATGGCGAAGATGGCGAAAAATGGTCTTATTTCGAGTGTTTTCAGCGCACACGATTTTAGACATTTCTACGCCTCTCATCATTATCAAGTGAACAAGGATATCTACCGACTAAAAACACTTTTGAATCATGGTTCTATTGCCGTGACGGAGACGTATTTAAAGACGTTGAATTTGATTTAACGGAGTCTATGTTCTTTACCCCTACGATGGGTTTTTCAGGCGTATTGCTAAAACACAGAGGTGTATTTTTGACACGTGCCATTAAGTAGGTTGATTGCTTGGTGCTGCCGCCTAATGGGTGTGTGTCGCTCTTGCGTTCAACCCGCTTCGTAACATTTTCCTCAAGGGGAATGCAAGGAACTCTTGGGTTGAGCAACTTCATTCAGTCAAACAAAGTTCCTTAAAGCTCTCCCCGAAGGGGAATGCAAGGAACTCTCTTGTTAAGCAACTTCATTCAGTTAAACAAATAAGTCCTGAAAGCTCCCCCGAAGGGGCATTAAGCAACTCCTAGTTCCTCAACAAAAGAAAGTGCCAAAGAAAACATGTTAAACCCTAAGTTAAAACCGCGAAGCCCTTCGGGCTGAGCTTAGTCTTTTTTCTTTAATTTTTAGAGTTTAATGTTATATATAAATAATAACTCTACCTAAAAGTATTACTTTTTGTTCCCTCGTTTTTTTGAGTTCCTATTACTTTTTGTTCTCCCTTTTGGGGAGCTTCTTTTACTTTTTTGTTCCTTCTGATTTGCTGGGCAATATCATGCTTGCTCTTTCCTTCTGACATCATTTTCGCTCTTATCTGTTCTTCGGTCATCCCTGCATACTTACAGGGTCTTCCTTTTTTTCTCGTAGAGTTGTTCCCTAGCCTTTTCCTGAAATAGAATTTCTGCTGTTTTGAGAACCCGAACCCATCGAGTACGGTGTTTACCATTTCGTCGGGAGCGCCTTTGAGGTAATCCATCTTGACGGGTCTTCCCCCAGCATGTTTGGTAGCGGGGGTGGTAACTGCGTGGAAACCGTCGGAGTCACATCGTTTTACACCGTTATCGACAACTTTCTCTTCTTTGTTGAAGAAGGGGTTGAGCCAGCTCTTTGCCGCCTCGATGAGTCCACCTGGCTTGCTAATTGAATCTGATTTGGCGAAGTCGGTGATTTCGTAGTTGTGCCGATACATTTCCCTGAGACTCTCGGTGTTGCTACGGTAGGTTTTCAACCAGTTCAGCATGACCTCTTTCTTGACCTGTTCCATTGCTTCTGGGGCCCTGTCGAGGTAGATGATATCTTCAAGGTTTGGTTTTTGCGGACATGGCATACCAAGCTCATTCATCTTCATCTTCAGCGGCTTACTGAACAGTAGCTTGAACTTCTCATATTCTGATGTGTTGTCTGCGTTGAAATGACTGAGGACAGCGTTGGTTAGTGTTTCAGCCCATTCACTAAGGTCTTCACAGAATTCTGGGTAAATCGAGTCCCTTATGCTCTCGATATTGAGAGCCTCCGCATCGAGGTACATCATGACTAGCTTTCTGTACCTTGCATACCAACCGTCCTGTCCTGTCATGCAGTTCTTTGGGTCATACTCATACTTGAACCTTGGATTTCTGATTATGAGGTGATATGATGGAAAATACTTCACGTTAGGGAATGGTATACCGTTGGTCTTCATGTACATGAATATTCCCGTGTTTTTCCTCGTGGAGTTGATAGACTTGGTCTCTTGCAACTTGGGGGCGTTTTCAAGGATTTCTGTCTGTGTCTTGATTATTTCGTCTAGTATCGCATTGTTTTCCATAGGGCATCATTCCGTGCTTTTAAATTTATGAATGCTCCTCTCGGTGACCGCCGTGTGCTGTGGTAAACGGGGTATCTAGTCGCTGAGAGAAACTGCTTTTTTTACTAAAATATTTTCTTTTTGAACGATTCCTTCATTCGATTTTCAAAAAGTTAATTTGTGTTTAATTGACTATATTGCTAACTAAATTTAGTTTGATTTTTCTTCGTTTTTTTAAACTGAATTTAGTTAGGCCAATCGGCCTCAAAGCCTTTAATTATCTGTATTTGAGTGTGATAGGTGCTTGATTTAATTAACTATATTTTAGACAAAATTTGTCATTTTTTTATTAAAAACACTCTTGCCAATCTTTGATTCATTGTCTATATTCCTTACATCAATCATGGAGGACTATTACATAGTAAACAACCTCGCATAGCATGTGCTATGCAATTTAAATGGAGGGTCCAATGACCATTTCTATCCAAGATATCATCAATCACTTTGGCTTGTCTAGTTCTGAAAGTCTCCAAATGTTCGTTAAGTGGATTGATTTTTCGCCAAATCAACAAAATCCAAGGAAAAGCGAACAGGTAAGCGTTCCCAACGGAATTCAATTAGATGCAGGGCAATTTGCCTACATTACATTAAAAACGCAAACTGGCAAAAGCGTTTTCAGCAGCTTCATTTTTGCCAATACGGAAACAAGTTTCATCAAAACAAGCAATCAGCGTGTTTCGATGACTTATTATAACATGTATGGTGTGAAGCAAAAAAACAAGATGACGAATGTCTTTGAAGCTTACAGAAAGGCGGATGAGCTTGTTTCGTTTGAGGAATCTTTGCCCCGTCAGCAACGATTGGAAAATCTCGCTAAGCGTAGCGGCGGTTCTTATGACAAATTTCTCGGGCTTGCCAAAGCTCATGATGTAATATACGGATTCGACAAAAAGCAAGTGGCTGAAATCAAGCATTTCTGGGATTCTCGGAATCAGTCCCAGCAGAGTCAGCAAGCCACACAATCGGCATCTATTCCTATGCAGTCGCCATTTGCTGCACAGCAACTTCCGCAAACAGCAACAGGACCCGCACAATCACCTTTTGCGGCCAATCAGGCCCCGCAAGCGGCACTTCCAGCGCAATCCCCCTTTGCAGCACAACAGCCTATCCAGGCGCCTACGGCTCCCCAAATGGCGCCTCAGGCATTCCAAACGCAGGTTTTACAGGCCGCGCTAGAAGGAATTTACAGCCAGTTGCAGCAACTTTTGGCAGCAAACATGGCTCAAGCATCCGTGAAGGCGCCTTAATCCCATGAACAATACAAAATAAACAGGTTCAACAAAATCAATGTTGAGCCTGTTTCTATCAAGGTCTCCTATTGTTGCCTTGGCCCTATCGTGCAAAAACGCCAAGTCCATTGCAGAAGAAATTGATAAGGTATTGAAGAAGTATTGAATTTTCAACCGTTACTTTAACTTAGGAACGATTGTATAATGTTTTTCCTGTGGGAAAATAGAGATGTAATCTTCTTTCTTTATTCCCATAGTTGCGCAAAAGCCTTCAAACTGTCTTTCGGCAGCAGCATCAATAGTTTCTCCTTCGTTTTTGACAACGAGCATAAGAATCCAATCATTCTTGCCAGTTTGTTTATTTTTATAGCAGACTTCCATTAACGCATCCGCATTATTAGCCTGTAAGTAATATTCAGGAGAATGTTCCATATATCCATTCATAATAAAAACCTCACCCGCAAATTAAGTCACATGGCAAAAGGGGGTGTTCTCATGCCATGCGTCCATATACACCTCGGCCATATTATAAACAAATTCCTCAAGAAAAGTGCGTTTTTTTGGCGAAATTTTACAAAATCCTGCAAATTGTTGAGTTTGGGCAGTTTGTGACAGTCCTTTTTGTTTATATTTCAAAAAAATTCAAAGGCATTTCAAAGGATTCTAAAAATGGCTGATAACAAGAAAGAGCAGGAACGGGCTGAGCTGCACCGCGCCATCTGGAACATCGCCAACGACCTTCGCGGTTCAATCGACGGATGGGACTTCAAGCAGTATGTGCTTGGGATGCTCTTTTACCGATATATTTCCGAAAACTTGACGAACTACATCAATCAATCGGAAAGAGAATCGGGTGATAAGGATTTCAATTATGCCGACCTAAGTGACAAAGACGCAAAACAGGCCAAAGACCAAATGGTCAAAGAAAAAGGCTTCTTCATGCTGCCAAGCCATCTCTTTTGCAACGTGTTGAAA
>LVAE01000049.1 GCA_001603905.1 Fibrobacterales bacterium Fibro_02 | reverse complement strand
CCCGTAAACCATGCGGGGCAAAACAAAAAGGAACACAACCATGGCAAATAAAGTCTATAACTTTAGCGCAGGACCGTCTGTCCTGCCCGAACAGGCACTCAAGGAAGCATCTGCTGCATGCATCGACTTCGAAAACAGCGGCATCAGCATTCTCTCCATGAGTCACCGTTCAAAGCCGATTGAAAACATGTTCGCCCAGACGGAACAGTATCTCCGCGAATTGATGGGCATCCCTGAAGACTACGACATCGTTTTCCTCGGTGGTGGTTGCTCCCTTCTGTTCTGCATGCTCCCGATGAACTTCTTGGACCAGGACGCTACGGCAGACTACGCTCTGACTGGCGTTTGGGCAAACAAGGCTTACAAGGAAGCCAAGCAGTTCGGTAACGCTCTCGCCGCTTGCGACACCAAGTCCGAAACTTACAGCCGCATCGACAAGAACCTGAAGCTTTCCGACAACGCGACCTACCTCCACGTGACTGCCAACAACACCATCTACGGTACCGAATGGCACAACTTCCCGAAGCCGAAGTCCGGCTTCCTCATGGCTGACGTGAGCTCCGACTTCCTCGCCCGTAAGATCAACGTGTCCGACTTCGGCGTTGTGTACGGCGGCGCCCAGAAGAACATCAGCTGCGCTGGCGTGACCGTGACGATTATCAAGAAGGGCCTTCTCGGCAAGGTGAACCGCACCATCCCGACGATGCTCAACTTCCAGACCCACATCGACGCTGCCAACATGTTCAACACTCCTCCGGTATTCGCCGTGTACGTGATGAACCGCACCCTCAAGTGGCTCAAGGAATTCGGTGGCGTGGACGCTATCGAAAAGGTGAACCGTTCCAAGGCAGCACTCCTCTACAGCGCCCTCGACAACTCCAAGGTGTTCGTCGGTACGGCTGCCAAGGAAGACCGCTCCATCATGAACGTTCCGTTCGTGTTCAACAAGGACGTGGTTGCCGCTGACAAGGCAGACGATCTCGCCAAGGAATTCCTCGAATTCGCAAAGGCTCGCGGTCTGCAGCAGCTCAAGGGTCACCGCTCCGTGGGTGGCTTCCGCGCATCCATCTACAACGCGATGCCGGTCGAAGGCGTGCAGGCCCTCGTTGACTGCCTCGGCGACTTCGAAAAGAAAGTGTTGGGCTAATAAACCGTTAATCGCCAAAACACAAGAACCATTCAAAAAGCCTCAGCTCAATGCTGGGGCTTTTATTTTGGCAAGAACCACCTATAAAGTCAAACAGAAAAAGGACTTTATAGGTACTCAAAACAAAATGATTAGAAAGATGTACCTATAAACATTTTCACAGGCAACATTTTATAGGTACTTTTTCGCGTTTTACAAACAAATTCACCATACAGAATCTCGAAATCCAAGAAAAAAACACCTATAAAACAACGGCCGACCATCATTTATAAGTCGCACATTACTTCGCACATAAAAAAAGTACCTATAAGACACTCAAAAGTGACAACTTATAGGTACAATCAACTCAAACAGATCGTTTTTTTTAAAAAGGTTGACCGCAACATAAAGTCACGGTCACGGCAAAGCACTATTCAGAGTCATTCTTCTTAAACTTGTTCACGACATCGGGCACGATGTCCATAACCTTGCTGACCAGCGAGCTGTCCTTGGAAATCGGCATCACGCGGATGTCGTCACCCTTGATGACGAGGAAGGCGACCGGTTCCACCGAGGCACCACCGCCAGAGGCAGAAGTGTCACCCTTGGACTGATGTCCGCCAAAACCGAAACCTACCGACACGCGGCTCACGGGCACAACGGTAGATTCGCCAGCCTGGATGGGGTTACCGATAACCGTTTCAGCCTTGGTGATGAAACGGAGCTTTTCCAAAAGAGTTTCTGCAAGTTTTTCAATAGCCATATGTTGAATATAGTAAAAAGGTTAAAAACGTGCCTCGTAAATGCGGTCGCTGGCGGTAAAGAATGTACGTTCTAGGTCAGGCCACGAGAGATATCCCCAAACAACAGCCACTCGCCCACCGGCCAGACGGCTCGCAATTCCGTTCGAGCCCTCGCCCGCCTCAAAATAGATGCAATCATTCGCAGGGAAAATGCCAACCGGTTCCACAAGCTTTAAGCCCGATGCCCAGGCGCTGAACGCATCCGATTCCACCTGATCCCAGCTGCGAGCCACATTCCAGCGCAAGTTTCCGTCACGATAGCTTTGCACCAGCACCGGGAAACTCGACTTGACGCCGAGGAAAAACTTTGTCTGAATCGAGGAACGTCCCTGTTCGCGGAATTCAAACGGCAGGCTCAAGAACGCCTGCGGAAAACCGCCATGGTAACCAGGGAACTTGCGAACGTAATTTTCAAGGTCTGCACGTTCATAGCGGCGGTAGCTGTCGTGTCTGAAAATAAAGATATGTTTGTCGGCACGGAAACTCTGCTCCAGGAAGTTACCCCTCAGAATCGGAACGCTGCCCTGAAAATGTCCGCTGTTCATGTAATAGTCGAGCGCATACACATCGCTTTCGAACTCAAGCACCGTCACATCAAGAGTATCACCTAGCATGACCGCATAGCGGTAATCAAGGCGGCGTTTCAACGAAGAAATATCGGGATTTTCCGAAGCATCGTCCGCAAAGGAAACCGGTTTCAAGAATTTGTACGTAATCGCGGAATAATCGACAGGAGCTTCTTCTTTCTCTTGGCACCCCGCAAGGAAAGCGACGCAGGCCGCAAGCACAAGCTTCAAGAATCGAGAAGAAAAACGCATAGGCACAATTTAGTAAAAATCATTCTGCGTAGCTGCAGAATTCCCGTAGCGGACATTTGCGGCAATGGTCGGTAGAAAGTCGACAGATAAAACATTCCGTACCGTCTTCCAAGTAGAACTGCAGGCTATGAGCAGCCACATAGGCCATCAAGGCATCCACCTTCGACTTTTTCACTTCGGCATTTTCGGACTGTTCCATCAAATACCGCACAAGCGCCACATACATATCGGTCGCAAGTTTCTGCTTCTGTGCAGGCTCCAGATCGGCAAAGCCATCGCTTGCGGGTCCAAGAATCGAAAGATAACGGCGAGCGCCCATCGTTAAAGGCAAGGGCGGCCATTTCACGGGATTATGCTCGGAATCACTTTCGATGCAGTCGAGTCCAAGTCCTACAGGCGCTGGAGCAAGCAGACGGTAAATGGCGGCACACACCTTCGGACGCGGATTACCCTTGCCCATAAAGTAGATTTCACCCAGATCGCGCCAAATTTTTTCGGGCGTGCGGGACTTAAGCCACCCTTGCAAATCCAGATGGCGGCGCACAAATAGTCCGACGCTCCAAAAAATTCCCGACACGTTCTCAAACATGGACCAGGAGCGACAACCGAAAGCGGATTCTACACAGGCCTCGATGTCCTGCGCCTTCGGCACCGGCAACGTCCAAAGTTTTTCGCCAGGGAATTTTTCGTTCAGAGTCCGCAAAAGCGTCACAAACTCGGCGTAGTTCACATCCTGGAAAAGCGCCGTTCCTAAAAGCGTCCACGCGATGCGCGCCTCGATAGTCTTTTCGCGGATCGCCACGGCCAGCACCGGGTCATCGATTCGCGCAAACAGGCGCACGAATTCAGCCGTCGCCTTGAACAACGCCGGCTCATCGTGAATAAAACGCTTGACAGAAACCACCTGGAAATACCTAAAGGCAATGCGCCTTGACGCAATGCTAGAGCGCCTCGCCCACCTTCACGGCTGTTCCGACGCGGCTCTGGAAGAGTCCCGGATTCCTTTCGCGAATCTTCTTGTCAACCACGAGAATCACGGTGCTGCCCATTTCAAAACGGCCGAGTTCGCCGCCCTTTTCCACGCGGATTTCTTGCGAGGGTTTCCAGTCGTAACGCTTGCAGTCCCTGGGGAGTTTGCCCGCATTCACAAGGAGCTCGTCCGTGTAAGCGACTCCGATGCGGCCCACGTTCGTAGCTCCGACCTTGACCACCAGCATTTCAGAACCGTCGTCCAGGCGTATATGGCTCGTGAGTCGTTCGTTGATGCAAAAGAGGCCTTCCACGCGTTCTACGCTACCGACATTCACCGGCCAGAGAGTTCCCGGACAATAACTCGCACCAATAACTTCGCCCGCAGCCGGACTGTGAATGCGATGGTAGTTGAACGGAGCCAGATAAATCGTCGCGAATGCGCCTCCTTCAAAGCGGGCGGCCATATCTTCGTCACGGAGCAAGTCCTTGAGCGTGTAGGTCTTGCCCTTCGCCTGAATCAATTCCTGCTTTTCGTCGAAAGTGGCCGTCTGTGAAAGTACACCGTCGACCGGCGACACGATTTCAGAGTCTGCAATCGGGCGCATTCCCGGCTTGAGCCTGCGGATAAAAAGTTCACCGATGTTTGCGTAATGTTCGAGCGGATATTCCGACTCTTCCATATTCAGCTTGTAGTAGGCGGCAAACTTATTGCGTGCCACCTTCGAAAGCACCGGCACGCGAAGACGGGTAAAGGCACCGAACGCACGGCTTACCGCGTTCTTCGGCAACAACTTCATAAAGACATAAAATGCAGTATTCATGAAGCGAAAGATAGTAATTCGCCGTGGCGAGTACCGCCTCCCAAAGCTTTTTCATATTTTTTTGTAAAAAAAGCACTTTTGTGCAGTGAAAATATTGACAAATGCCCTTTTGTGCATTATATTTGTGTATAGAAAGTTAATAGCGAGGTAAAATATGGTCAACGGAAAATTCGACGGCTTGGAAAATTCCAAGCGCAAGGAATTGACTTCCCGTCAAGAAGAAATTCTTGAATACATCAAGAAATATTCAAAGGAAAATCGTATGCCGCCCACGGTGCGCGAAATCGGCAACCATTTTGAAATTTCTTCGACAAACGGCGTGCGTTCCATTCTTGCAGCCCTCATCAAGAAGGGCTACATCAACCGTTCGCCCAGACTCAGCCGCGGCATCGAAGTTATCGACAACGACAAAAGCGGAAATGTCGCCGAAGCCCCGAGCAACACGATCGAAATTCCTATCGTAGGCCGAGTTGCCGCCGGTACGCCGATTCTCGCCGTGCAGAACCTCGAAGGCACCGTCACGATCGACCGTGACTTCCTCGCCTGCCGCTCCGACGTATTCGCACTTCGCGTCAAGGGCGACTCCATGATCAACGCCGGCATTTTTGACGGCGACCTCATCTTCGCCCGCCAGCAAAAGACCGCCGAACGTGGTGAAATCATTGTCGCCCAAATCGACAACGAAGCAACCGTCAAGTACTACCATCCGCTGGCAGACCATGTGGAACTCCGCCCCGCAAACCCGCGCTACCGTCCGATCATCGTCAAGAACGACAAGGACTTCACAATCGCAGGCAAGCTCATCGGCGTGATGCGCAAGGTGAACTAACAGGCAATCTCGCCAAGACAAGATTCATCTGTCGCGCCGTTCGACCAGTGCGTCTATACAGTCAATCAGTATCGACGCTAATTTATTGGCATATCTAAAAATTACCGGCACCTCTTCATTGGTGCGAATCAAAAGTACCGGCGCCTCTTCATTAGCGCGTCCAAGAAAAATGAAAAACTCCCGCAAACCTGCGAGAGTTTTTTGAATTTGTAATGAATGGAGAAATTAATCGTCCATTTCGGCCAGATCTTCTTCGGCGGCCTTCAGGTCGTCTGCGTCCGGTCCAATAATATCATCATCTTCTTCATCCAGGGAGTCACCGTCCATAGCGCCCAGCTGGTATTCCACCTTACGGGCTTCCTTGGACTGGCCTAGCTTAAGGATAGCGGCGCATTCTTCGCAGAAGCCAAGGTGCTTGTCGACCCAGAATTCAGGAGACACCAAATTGCGGTTGCAACGGGTGCACATCTGCGTCGCCGCTTCACGTTCGAACAAGCGATTCTGTTCTTCAAGCTCCTTGAGGATACGTTCCGTCAATTCTTCCTGGGTTTCTTCGGCGAGGGACGCCTTGTGGCGGATCGGGGAAGTCGGCTTCATGTCCAGGTTCTTGACATCGCTGGACATTTTCTTCTTGTTGGAACGGTCTTCGGATTCATCGACCTTCACGAACATGATCGTCTTGGAAAGACGCTTAACGCCCTGCAGAAGAACGGCGTAGGCGTAATCCGGAGCATTCTTCTTCTTGACATCGCCCTTGTCTTCAGCAACAACAGGAGCGGCAGCGGGTTCTTCCTGAACCTTGGCAACTTCTACCGTAGCGGACTTCTTCTTCGCTTCTTCCTTGACAGGAGCCTTCTCCGGAGCAGGAGTAGACTTCTTTGCGACAGGAGCGACCTTCTCAATTTTTTCAGCAGCCTTCGGCTTTGCAGCAACCTTTTCGACAGGCTTTGCGGCAACAGGCTTCGCGGTGGACTTTGCAACCTTTTTCTCTGCTGCGACAGGCTTTGCGGCAGGAGCCTTCTTTGCATTCGAAGCCTTGGGAGATTCCCTCGTCACCGGCTTTTTCGCTTCAGCCTTCGGAGCGGGCTTCGCGGCACTCTTTGCAGGAGCCTTTTTGACCGGAGCTGGAGCGGGCTTCTTTGCAGCAGGAGCTGCCTTCTTGGCCGGCTTTTCGGCAGGCTTCTTGGCAGGAGCCTTAGCGGCAGCCTTTGCAGCAGGCTTGGCAGCACTCTTTGCGAGAGCCTTGGCAGGAGCCTTTTTAGACTTGGAATCCTTAGATGCGACTTTCTTAGAACTCATAGGTTACTTCTTTTCCACGATAGAGATGTTAATAATGGGGTCGTTCTGCTCGATACGACAAACTACATCTTGCCCTTCAAGCACCTTGCCAAACACGGTATGCTTGCCATCCAGATGGTGCTGGGGCGTCTGCGTAATGAAAAACTGCGAACCGTTCGTATTCGGGCCACGGTTGGCCATAGAGATAACGCCGGTTTCATGCGTCAATTTGGAAATCTCGTCATCAATCGAATAGCCGGGACCGCCCGTGCCGTTACCTTCGGGATCGCCGCCCTGGATCATGAATCCCGGAATCACACGGTGGAACAGGAGACCATTATAAAATCCCTTGTTCGCAAGTTCCACAAAATTGGCAACCGTATTCGGGGCGGACTTGAAATCAAGATTAATTACGATTTTACCTTCGTGAGTTTCGATGGTGGCCTCGATAGCCTTGATTCCAGAGTAATCCTTATTGAAGACCTTGCCTTCTGCAAAGGATAGACAGAACAGACCCGATACGAGGGTGCAAACGACAGCAATAAAGATTATCGGACGATACCAAGAATGGCAGACCTTGCTACTTGAAAATTTTGACAACATATTTCTAACGACCATGGAGTAATGGTGCATTTCTACAATTTATATCGGTAATATAGCTATTTTTGTCAAAGCCCATTTGCGCATTTTCTATATTTACCCCGAAAATTAGCAGTATTCACCCGATAAATCTATCGCACCTATGCCGCAAAACGACAATATCAGAAATTTCAGCATCATCGCCCACATTGACCACGGTAAATCGACGCTTGCCGACCGCATGATCGAACTGACCAAGACGGTTTCGAAAAACGAGATGACGAACCAGCTCCTGGACGACATGGACCTTGAACGCGAACGCGGCATTACCATCAAGGCACACGCCATCCGCATGGTGTACGAAAAAGACGGCAAGGAATACATCCTGAACATGATCGATACGCCGGGACACGTGGACTTCACTTACGAAGTCAGCCGCTCGCTCGCCGCTTGCGAAGGTGCCATTCTCGTGGTGGACGCCAGCCAGGGTATCGAAGCCCAGACACTTTCTAACCTCTACCTCGCTCTCGAAAACGACCTCGAAATCATTCCGGTGCTCAACAAGGTGGACCTGCCGGGTGCGCAGCCCGACCATGTGGCTCAGCTCGTAGGCGACCTTCTCGGTTACGACCCCGAAAAGATTCCTCGCATTTCGGCCAAGACCGGCCTGAACGTGGAGCAGGTACTCGACAAGATTGTCGACGAGATTCCGGCCCCCAAGGGCGACACGGGCAACCCGCTCAAGGCGCTGATTTTTGACTCCGTGTACGATTCCTACCGCGGCGTGATCAACTACATCCGCATCGTGGAAGGCTCCATCCGTGCCGGCATGAAGATCAAGATGATGAAGACCGGCGCCGAATACATGGTGACCGAAGTCGGTACCTTCAGTATGCGTCGCGACCCGCGCAACGAACTCACCGAAGGCATGGTCGGCTACGTGCTCGCAAACGTCAAGACGATTAGCGACGTGAAAATCGGCGACACGCTGACCGATTCCGCAAACCCCGCCACCGAGCCGCTTCCGGGCTACAAGGATATTTTGCCGATGATCTATTCCGGCATCTACCCCATTAACCCAGAAGACTACAAGGACTTGCGCGAAGCATTGGAAAAGCTCCGCCTGAACGACTCGGCATTGAGTTGGGAACCCGAAACCTCCGAGGCGCTCGGCTTCGGATTCCGCACCGGATTCCTCGGACTCTTGCACAT
The DNA here is from genome assembly GCA_001603905.1 of Fibrobacterales bacterium Fibro_02. Lineage (GTDB taxonomy): Bacteria > Fibrobacterota > Fibrobacteria > Fibrobacterales > Fibrobacteraceae > Fibrobacter. Next base: position 27,082 of record LVAE01000049.1, on the reverse strand, counting down.
GGAAATTGTGCAGGAACGCCTCGACCGCGAATTCAACGTGGACATCATCACGACCGTACCGAACGTGGAATACCACGTGTACATGAGCGACGGCACGATGGTGAAGATCGAAAGCCCCTCGAAGCTCCCCGACGCGAGCCGCTACGACCACATCGAAGAACCTTATGTAAAGGCGCAGATCTTTACGCCCAAGGAATTCGTGGGTGCGCTCATGACGCTCTGCGAAGAAAAGCGCGGCGAATTCGAGACCATGGAATACCTCGACGAAGAAAAGGTGATTCTTAAGTACAACCTCCCCCTCGCCGAAATCATGTTTGACTTCTACGACCGTCTGAAGTCCGTGAGCCGCGGCTACGCAGGCCTCGACTACGCTCCGAGCGAATACCGCAGGAACAACCTCGTGAAGCTCGACATCCTGTTGAACGGCGACCCGGTGGACGCCTTCTCGGTGATTATCCACAAGGACAAGGCTCACACTTATGCAAACGCCATCTGCGTGAAGCTCAAAGACCTTATTCCGCGCCAGCAGTTCGACGTGGCCATCCAGGGCGCCATCGGCGGCAAGATCATTAGCCGCTCTACGGTGAAGGCCGTGCGCAAGGACGTGCTTGCCAAGTGCTACGGCGGTGACATTACCCGTAAGCGCAAGCTCCTCGAAAAGCAGAAGGAAGGTAAGAAGCGTATGAAGAGCATCGGCTCGGTGGAAGTGCCGCAGAAGGCGTTCCTCGCCGTGCTTTCGCTCTCCGACAACTCCACCAGCAACGGGGACTAAAACAAGATGTCCAGGCTTTCGAGAAAAGTTCGACGTTTACAGCGGCGCAATTCCCAAAGCCATATCTTCTTTTTATTCCTTATCCTCATGATAATACTGGGGCTTGCCTTAGCGGCACGCCTTTATGCGATCGCTCCCGTAAAGATCATGGACTCCTCGATGACGCCAAAGTTCAGGGAGCATTCCATCCACTGGATGTGCAAGCTTCCGCAGTGTCTAGGCGAAATTCATGACCAAGACATCGTCTGGGTCGCCCTCAAGAGCGGCGAGGCCATGGTCCGCAACGTACTCGCCATGCCAGGAGACTCCATTGAAATTACAGACAAAGGTATCGTCCGTACCCCGCATCGCAATTTCAAATGGAAAGACGAAGACTCCTTTATACAAAGTAAGACCATCTATGTTCCTAAGGCAGGCGACACTCTTTATTTTGACAAACTAAACGATGTCGAACAGGATTACATCTTGTCTTACCTGCATACCCACGGACAAAAAGTCGCCGTCAAGTCGACCCTGTGGCAGGGCGACCGAGAAATAAACCTGGACCGTGTCGGCTCCACCAAGATCGCGAACCGCCAGGTTAGCCTTAAGGAAATCAATTTCCTCCCCTGGCAAGACCGTTACCTTATCGAGTTGCAAATCCGTCAAAGCGAACCGGGCAACGCCCCCATCAAAATCAAGCGCGAGCTCTTCCGCCTCAAGCCTGCCAAGCTTGAACTCACACCACCGCCGCCGCAGACGCTGGATACAAACGAGGCCGAAACCGCAGCAATCAAGGACTCTACCGTCAAGGATACTGTTGCTAAGGACTCTGTTGTTAAGGACACTGCTTCGAACGTGGCAGAAAACGCAACGGATCCAAAGCCCGAAGAATTCCTCGAAGAACCGCTCAACGAAATTATTATCGAAGAAGACTGCTATTACCTAACCTGTTCAAAAGGGGCCAGCTGCCCCGACTCCCGCGAACTAGGCTACTTCACCCACAACGACTTCATCGGGCTCTATCTCAAGTGGCCCGACCGCGTCAAGAACAAGGTCGTCGTTCCCGCGAAGAAATTGCTAGACAAGGCCGTCAATTTCGCGCTGTCGCTCCTCGCCACAGAAGAAGAGGAAGATTCAGGACAGAATGACTCGGAAACGAAAGAAGATCAATAAAAGTGTCATCCTGAGCGAAACGCAGTGTAGTCAAAGAAGCTCTACTTAAAAGTCATCCTGGAGCCACAAAGTGGCGAACGGGACCAAGAATTAACTCATATAAAAAGAGCCGTAAGTTATCCTTACAGCTCTTTTTTAATTGTTCAATGCGATGGCTCGGAACTTTAGTCCAAGTCCGTCGCTCAAACTAGCAGCGATACCGATTAGTCCAGCGAGTGAACCAAGAGACCGTCGCGGAGCTTGGGTTCAAACCAGGTGCTCTTCGGCGGCATGATTTCGCCAGCGTCGGCGATGTTCATCAGCTGATCCAGAGTCGTCGGATACATAGCGAAGGCGCAGGCGCATTCACCGCTGTCGACGCGCTTCACGAGTTCACCGAGACCGCGAATGCCACCGACGAAGTCGATGCGTTTGGAAGTACGCGGATCGTCAATGTCGAAGAGCGGCTTCAGAATCAGCTTCTGGAGGAGAGCCACATCGAGGCTGTCGACCGGACCGAGGTTCTTGAGGTATTCAGCCTTGAACGTGCAGGCATACCACTTGCCGCCCATGTAGAAATTCACCTGGTTCTGCTTGGCCGGGCTCTGCATCTTGTCAAGGGCAACGATATCGAACACCTTCTTCATTTCGTCCATGAGCTGTTCCGGAGTACGGCCGTTCAGGTCCTTGAGAACGCGGTTGTAGTCGAGGATCTTGAGCTGGGTGCTCGGGAAGAGGATAGCGAGGTAACGGTTGTATTCTTCGTCACCGGTGTTGTTCGGGTTCTGCTCGGCGCGGAAGCTAGCGGCGCGGGCACCGGCAGCACTGCGGTGGTGACCGTCTGCAATGTAGCTCACCGGAACGGCTTCGAAGGACTTGCGGATAGCTTCGATTTCGGCGTCATCGTCGATGATCCAAACCGTGTGGCCGAATCCGTCGCCCTTGCTCACGAAGTCGTAAACGGGCTTACGCTTGGTCACGGCACCGAACACGTCGAACTGGCCCTGGTCGCGGTAGGTCAGGAACACCGGGCCGGTATTGGCGTTGGTGGCAAGCACATGGCGCAGACGGTCTTCTTCCTTGTCGGCGCGGGTCAGTTCGTGCTTCTTGATAATGCCGTTGAAGTAGTCCGCAGCGGGCACACAGCAAACGAGGCCGTACTGTTCGCGACCGTTCATGGTCTGGCGGTAAACGTAGAGGCAGGGCTTCTTGTCGTAAGCGATCACGCCGTCGGCAATCATCTTGTCGAGATTTTCACGAGCATGCGCATAGACCTTCGGGTCGTAGGCATCCACGGAATCAGGAAGTTCCAGCTCGGCACGAGTCACGCGCAGGTAGGAATGCGGGAGCCCTTCGGCCATGGCCTTTGCTTCGGCGCGGTTCATCACGTCGTACGGGAGGGCGGAAATCGTTTCGGCTTCGGCCGGATTCACCGGGCGCAGCGCCTTGAACGGATAGATATGCATCATAGGGTGTTTTCCTTTGTGTGCTTCTTTAATTAAAGCTTCGTCTTCAGCAATCAAGCTCTGGATGTAGCCGGTTTTCGTCTCCATCCATTTTTTCTTGCGATAATTTACAATAAAATAGGCCAGAAAGAAGAAGATGGCACCACCAATGGCAGCCACAATCGTAATTCCCACCATAAAAGCGGCCAAATGACCTGCGGCATCGTGCCACAAGTGCGAAATCAGAGAAAAGCAGTTCTTGAAAGAAAGCCCTTCGAATTCCTCGAGAAAGTCAAAATTGATCTTTTCGGGATTCAACAGCCAGCAACCGATGGCATAACCCGTGGGGTAAAAGAAACCGAACTGGGTAAGAGGGTTAGCCACGAAGGAAGCCACAATTCCGGGGACCTTCGGGAGCCTGAACATGGCACAAAAGGCCACCGTAAGGATAATCGCTATGCCGATAGTGGGCCAAATTCCAATAAACACACCCGCTGCTACTGACCAGGCCACCTTCAGGGCGTCCTGACGCTTCGGGAACATGCGGTTATAATAGATGCGGCTGAGCCTCTTATACTTCGACTCACTTCGGTCGATACGCTTATGCTTAAATCGAATCATTGCGTGCCAAATATAGCATTTTTCTAAATTTGTTTCAATGAAACACTTAATCTCGAAAGAAGGCTTTGAAAAGTTCAAGGCGGAATGGGAACACCTGAAATACGTAGAGCGCCCGGCGATGATCAACCAGGTGCAAGCAGCCGCTGCCGAAGGCGACCGCAGCGAAAACGCGGCCTATACCTACGGGCGCATGCGCGTGCGTGAAATTGACCGCAGGCTCCGCGAACTGGACCGCATTCTCGACGGAGCACAGGTGGTCGAATCGCAGGCAAGCGACGACGGCACCGTCCGCTTCGGCGCCACAGTCAAGATGAAGGACATCAAGACCAAGCGCGAGCGCACCTACAGCATCGTGGGCGAAAAGGAAATCGACCCGTTGCAGGGCCGCATCAGCATGAAGTCCCCCGTCGGCGAAGCCCTGATGGGCAAGAAGCAGGGCGACCAGGTGCAGGTCCAGGCGCCGAAAGGCCTCATCACTTACGAAATCGTGGAAGTGAAATACTAGTTATGTTCATCGATACGCATTGCCACCTTGATTCTTACGAGCAGCACTCCGGCGAAACGCTGGACGCCCTCTTTGCACGCCTCCCCCATGATCCGGACTCAAATGTCCAGGCGCCCGAGGCCTATATCCATGTGGCATGCGACCCGGCGGATTTTGCACGAGCCCAGGAGCTTTCCGAAAAATACGCCAACGTCTATACCGCCTACGGAATCCACCCCGAATATGTACTGACCGAAACCGCCGAAGACGAAGCCCGTCTGCAGGAACACCTGAAGCATCCTAAGTGCATCGCCTGCGGAGAATTCGGGCTTGATTACCACTACGGCTCCGACACAAAACTAGAACAAGTTAAGCTTTTCGAACGACATCTGGAACTCGGCCTCGCCACCCAAAAGCCGCTGGTGTTACACCTGCGCGAAGCCGATGATGACGCCCTCGCCGTACTCCGGAGCGCCGATCTTCGCGGAAGCAAGATTCATGTGCATTGCTTTACGGGCTCGCCCAAATTCTGCGCCCAGCTGCTCGACCTAAAGTACCGCGGAGCAAGCATCTTTGTGGGCTTCACAGGAATCGTTACCTTCAAGAATGCACAAAACGTGCGTGACGCCGCAGCCCTAGTTCCGATGGACCAGATGCTCCTGGAAACGGACTCCCCCTACATGGCCCCGATTCCCTACCGCGGAAAGCCCTGCCATTCGGGCTACATTCCCTACATCGCTCAGGCACTGGCCCAGGTAAAACAAATCCCCGTAGAACAAATCTACAGGGACTGCCGCGAAAATACACGCCGTTGCTACGGCATCTAACTATACGGACTGAAGCTGTTCTTCGGGCAGGTAATGCGCCTGCAGGTATTCGAGCGCCTTATCCGATGAAAGAGGCTTGCTGAAGTAGAACCCCTGAATCAGCTTGCAACCTTCCGCCCTCAAGAATTCAAGCTGGGATTCAGACTCGACACCTTCGGCAATCAGGTCAAGGTTCAGCGACTTCGCAATACCAATCACCATTCGGGCAAACGAAGCATCTTCTTCATCGTCCGTCACATGGTCGATAAAGGACTTGTCCATCTTGAGAGTATGAATCGGGAAGCGCTTCAGGTAAGAAAGGCTGCTGTATCCCGTGCCGAAGTCATCAATCGAAATCTGGATACCCATTCCCGAAAGCGCCTGCATGATTTTCACCGTCTTTTCGGCTTCGCACACCGCAGTATATTCGGTAATCTCAAGCTTAAGGTTCTTCGGATTCAGCTTCGTGCGCAACAGGACCTGCTTCACGTCCTCGAGCATATTGTCCAGGGCAAACTGCTTGGCCGAGAAGTTGACCGCCATCTGGACATTTTCAAAGCCCATATCCACCCATTTCTTCATCTGGATGCAGGCCATTTCAAGCAACTGCGCGCCCAACGGGATAATGAGCCCTGTTTCTTCGGCAATGGGAATAAAATCGGCAGGAGAAATAAAGCCGTTCTGCGCCTGGTTCCAGCGAACGAGCGCCTCGAAGGCAACGATGCGGTTTCCGTCCGTAATATCGACAATCGGCTGGTAGAACAGCACAAATTCCTGCGCCTGAATCGCCTTACGGATTTCAAATTCAAGCTTGTAAAGACGCATCGCCTTTTCGCGGATACCGCCACAGGAGAACTGGATTCCCCCATGGTTGACGCCCTTCTTCATTTCGCGGAGACTCGCCGTCGCGTTCGCCAGGATATCCTCGACACAGTCCACTTCGCGGTTCAGAGCCACCGCCATCGAAACGCCAATATAAAGTTCACGGCCTTCCAGCTGGATAGGCAACTTGACAGCATTATGGATACGGCGCACAATCGCCTTCACATCGCTATCGCTGCCACCCGACTGGATATCATGCAGCACAATCGCAAAAACGTCGGGACCGATACGTGCAATCGTATCCCCCGAACGACACTGAGACTTGATTCGGTCAGCCACGACACGCAGCACGTTGTCACCCACGTTGACCGAGTAGGAAGCATTGATCGCACCGAAACGGTCAATATCCAAAAGGGCAACGGCAAACAGGTAATCGGGGCGCTGCAAGGCCATATCGACATCGACCTTCAACTTTTCTAGGAAGAACTTGCGGTTATACACCCCCGTCAGGGCGTCCTGATAAGCGTAGTAGAAGCTCTGCTTGTCAATCGCCTGCTTATCGGAATACATATTGACCGAGCCAATAACACGCACCGGACGGCCATCCGCATTCTTCTGCACATTACCCGAAACAGTCAGCTGCTCATTCTTGGAACCGCTCTTTACCAGCGTAACGACGCAGTTGAGGCGATCACCCGATTCAAGGGAAGAATTCAACAATTCCCTAAAGTGATCCCAGTCGCTCTCGACAATCTGCCGACGCAAGACATCGAATGAATCATCCGCATTGGCAATATCGACCTGCAACATGTTCAAGGCACGCTGCGACCAGTAAACCTTGCCCGTCACCACATCGAAGGTCCAAAAACCGTTCGACGAAATATCGACCATCATCTGGAACAATTCATCGCGTTCCTGCAGGTCCTTCTGGAAATCTCGCGTCGGAATCGAGGTCGTCGCAGGCGGAACCTTCACGTCATCGCGCATCTTGTTTCGGTCTGCAGACGGAAAACGGTAAAGAACCGCCACCATGACCAAGAAAAAGTCAGCCAAAATGTAGGGAATCGCCCATAGGATATGTCCCTTCGTAGCAAAAATTTCCGGAATGAAAGCGGCAAAAAACAGGCTTGCCAAAATCAGCAAGGACCTAAGGAAAAACTTTTTGTTAATTATTCTCATTGATAACCCAATCCGCCCCAAATATATATCTTTTTTTGCTTTGTAAAATCTTTTTTTAAATATTTTTTTATGTTCTTTTGTGAACATTACAACAAAAAGAAAAGGCGAACTCCTCTCGGAATTCGTCCTTTTTTATAGTGCCAAAGGGACTCGAACCCTTGTTACCGGCGTGAGAGGCCAGTGTCCTGGACCACTAGACGATGGCACCGTTATGTTTGCCCATTTGGGTTCGCCAAATATAGCAAACAATTAAATATTTGTCTACGCCCGATTAGTCCCTGTAATAGAGGTCGAGGTTGCTTTCGACGGCGGTCGAATTTTCAAGATTCGTGACAAATTCATTGAAGATGCTCATCGCCGCATAGCTGGACGTATTGGCAATTTCGGTCTTCACAGCTTCCTTCACGGCATCTTCCTGCGGAGCCTTCTTGGAAACGACCTTCACCATCACAGCGCCGTTATCGGTGGCGACAGCGGAAGACCATTCGCCTTCCTTGGCGTTTTCGAGAGTCTTGGCGAGATAAACATTACCGTAGCCGAAGCCCGGAACATAACCGTCAACGGAGGCGTTCACCTTTTCGATGCTCACCTTTTCAATCTTGTTAGCAGCAACGGTAGCGGAATCGGCAGCGCTGTCAGCCGGAGCCCAGGCCTTCACCTTTTCCGCAACAGAGTTCAGGTATTCTTCGGCAGCGGCTGCAGCCTTGTTACGAAGAAGCGTGCTCTTGATGTTGTCGAAATAGAGGTCGAGGCTACGTTCGCCGGCCTTGAGGTCCTTCACCTTTTCTGCAACGACGACCCACTTGTTGTTCTTCATGATCGGAGAAACCTTGCTGGCTTCGTCCGGCAGGTTTTCGTTCGGCCAGGCATAAGCGGCAAGACCCTTGAGGTAACCGACACCTTCGATGTTGTCGCCACGGGAAATCCAGTTCGAAGTATGGGTATCGAGGTTCTGTTCCTTGGCTGCTTCAGCAAAGCTCTTGCCAGCATCGACAGAAGCCTTAACCTTGTTCAGGATACCTTCGAGGCTGTCGATTGTTTCAGAAGAAGCATTCACGATCAGGAGGATGTGACCGACCTTCACGAGTTCAGCACCGGTAGAATCCTTGGACTTACCATAGCTCTTGATAATGTGGTAACCAAAACGAGTGCGGACCGGTTCGGAAACGGCACCGGAATCCAGCTTGAAGGCGACATCTTCAAATTCCTTCACATAGACACCATGACCCACATAGTCATCGCTCAGGAGGCCACCCTTTTCGGCGGTGCCCTGGTCTTCAGAAGAAATACGAGCCATGTCTTCGAACGTGGTGGTCGAAGAGGAGTCGGTCAGCTGGTAGTAAAGCGTCATGGCATATTCGCGAATGCGGGCGTCGTCACCAGCGGTTGCTTCGACCGGGAGGTAAGCGAATTCGAACTGGGCCATATCCTTCTTCACGAAGAAGCTGTCGCGATGGGCATTAAAGTAGCCGGCAACCATCACGCTGTCCACAGAATTGTCTTCAACCTTGAAATCAGCATTGGAGGCGACCGCCACCTGCAGTTCGTAATCGTTCAGACGACGATTGACAGCCCAGTTAGCTTCGAGAGAAGTCGGGTGAACAGAAGCTCCGACCAGCGTCTGCAGTTGGCGCATCGGAATGGTGTTGCTCTTCAGATCTTCTTCGAACTGAAGCATCACGCCCCAGCGGAAAGCTTCGGGAGTCTTGAGCCAAGCGTCGTATTCTTCCTTATTGAAGGTCGAATCCGTGAGGAACTTCGGCAGACTGGCGATATAAGCCTGAGAACGCTGCATCAGGTCTTCCTGGCTCGTAGCCTGCTGCTGGATCATGTACAGGTAGCGCTGGGCTTCCTGAACCAGACGGGCGCGAACGGCATCCGGATTGCGGCTGAATTCAGATTCAAGTTCCGCGACCGAGGCACTCAATTCAGCCTTTTCGAACTGTTCGTTCAGGAGAATCTGGCGAACAAAGCTACGGAACACTTCGGTACGGAGCTGGTTGTACTGCTCGTCTTCGAGGTGCTGGCCCTGGTACTGGTTCTGAACGATATTCTTGATGCGGGAATCAAATTCGGCATAAGTAATCTTCTTATCGTTCACCACGCCGACCGGGTAGCTGTGTCCCTGGTTCGGGACGCGGTCCATGGCCAAAAGGCCCACCACGATACCCGCGGCAAAGATAACGATGATCCACTTGGCTTTTTCATTAATCCACGTTAACATAAAGTAGACTCCATATAAATTTTGTCGGGCAAAATGTAGCAAAAAAAACGAAAATCTTTTATTTTGCATTCAAATAATGCCGAAATTGCGCATTTTTTCTATCTATTAAGCAACAAAATCTATAACTCTCCAACGGAGTTCGGTCATGTACGATATTCTAGTCCTGGGTGCAGGTATTTCCGGTTTAAGCGCAGCGATCCATGCTGCAGAAAAAGGCCTCTCGGTCGTCATCCTTACCAAGGGAGCAAAACCGGACGGTTCATCCAACTATGCACAGGGCGGAATCGCTACCGTTACCGAAAAGACGGACAAGTTCAAGTTCCATATCGACGACACGCTCGAAGCGGGCGCGGGCCTCTGCAAGAAGGAACCCGTGAACATCCTGACCAAGAGCGGCCCCGACACCATCCGCCAGCTTGTCAAGTGGGGCGTGCAGTTCACCCCCGATCCGACCGACAAGACGCAGTTTGACCTGCACCTCGAGGGCGGCCATAGCCACCACCGCATCTTGCACGCAGCGGACCTTACCGGCAAGGAAATCATGCGAGCCCTCCTCGCCGAGCTCCACAACCACAAGAACATCCACTACATCGAAAACTGCTACATCAAGGACCTGATTTGCAAGGGTGAAGGCAAGGCAAAGCGCTGCGTAGGCGCAAAGATTATCCACCAGAAGACGGGCCTTGTCGAAAACCTTTACGCAAAGGCCTCCATCCTTTCTACCGGCGGTGCAGGCCGTATCTGGCAGTACACCGTCTGTCCGCACGACAGCTGCGGTGACGGCATGGCGATTGCGGCACGCGCAGGTGCGGCACTCCAGGATATCGAATTCATGCAGTTCCACCCCACAAGCCTTTACGCCCCGAGCCTCAAGAAGCCCTTCCTGATTTCGGAAGCCGTGCGCGGATTCGGCGGGATCCTCAAGAACTACAAGGGCGAAGAATTCATGAACCAGGTGCATCCGCTGCACTCCCTCGCCCCCCGCGATATCGTGGCGCGCGCCATCCACAGCGAAATGCAGCGCCTCGGCAAGCCGAACATGTTCATTGATCTTTCTGGCCGCACGCCGAAGGACATCAAGAGCCACTTCCCGAACATCTACGCGAAGTGCCTCGATGCAGGCATCGACATCACGAAGGAATGGATTCCCGTAGTGCCCGCCGCACATTACATGTGCGGAGGCGTACTGGTCGACACCTGGTCCAGGACCGAAATCAAGGGCCTGTACGCCTGCGGCGAAGTCGCCGCGACGGGCGTCCACGGTGCAAACCGCCTCGCCTCCAATTCTCTGCTGGAAAGCGTCGTCTTTGCCATCCGCGCGGTCGACAACATTAGCGAAAGCGGACTTCTCAAGGAAAAGATTACGGAATCCAAGTCCAGCAAGAAGGAAAAGGTTACCTTCACCAAAGCAGCCTTCTGGCGCAAGCGCAAGAAGATCCTGCAGGACATGATGTGGACGCATTGCGGTATCGTACGCACCGTGGCTGGCCTGAACCAAGGCCTCAAAGTCATCGAAGAACTTCAGAAAGATGTTGACGAAGCCATCAAGAACAAAGAAACCGAGAACTTCTACTTCATCGAATTCCTGAACGCACTCCAGGTTTCCAAGATGATCTTGACAGCCGCACTCCACCGCAAGGAATCGCGCGGACTGCACTACATCCTCGACTACCCGAATCTCGACCCCAAGACCAAGCACCACACAATCTATTTAGACGGGTTGAAATAAGACCTCGCGGGGATGACCATAAAGAATGCCCGAAGCGAAGAATACAAAGCCTTCCAAGATTGGCGGATACACGCCGACGCAGGAACTCGGTTCCGGCGCCATGGGCAAGCTGTGGCTTTGCCACGACAAGTCGCTTGACCGCATGGTGGTCGTCAAGCAGATGCAGCAGGATATCGAGGACAGCGACACGAACATTCGCCGATTCATGCAAGAAGGCAATATCCTTGCGCACCTGAACCACCCCGCTATCACTAAGCCGTATGCCCTTTGGAAAGAAAAGGACGGCAAGCTGTCGCTCTCCATGGAGTTTATCCACGGGCTCACGCTCCGCCAAATTCTAGACAAAGTAAATCGGCCGCCGCTTTGGGTCGTCTATGCTATCCTGCACGAAATTCTCTGTGCCCTGGGTGAAGCCCACCGCAAGGGAATCGTCCACCGTGACCTGAAACCGGCAAACATCATGGTCGACAACGACGGTCGAATCCACCTGCTCGATTTTGGAATCGCCCACACCGAATCTCCGCTCAAGTTCAGCAAGGATGACGACGGAGAACGCCTGACGCAGACCGGGGCCATTCTCGGTACCGTCACCTACATGAGCCCCGAGCAAACTATTGGCGAAGAAGCGAGCCCAGCCTCGGACCTGTTTGCAGTCGGCATCATCGCCTGCGAAATGCTATTAGGGCAAAACCTGTTCCGCGGAACAAGCTTCAGCGATACAATCCAGCGAATCCAAAAGCTCAAGGTTACCGAGAAAGCCTTTTCCAAGGACATTCCCACGCGCCTAGTCAAGCTTATCGTGAAGTTGCTAAACAAGGATCCGCGCAAGCGCCCGCTAACCGCATTCGACGCTGCAGAACAAGTCTCCATCGTCATGCGGAACCTCCCCCGCGACATGGTCCCCTATATGGCAAACTGGATTTTCGCCATCAAGGATTCCATCAAGCAGAAAACCGACGATCTCGACGAGACGCTCTACATGAACCCGCCCGTCTACCCCACTCACCGCAAGCGACTCTTTATCGAAGGGGCCATCTCCGGGGCAGCAGTCGCTTCATTCATTTTCTTTTTGATCCGCTCACTAACCAACCTGTAAAAACAACATGAACGCTATTGACATCATCTGTCTGGTTATCATTCTCTTGTTTACGCTGCTTGGCCTTTGGCACGGGCTCCTGCGAGGCATTTTCCGTCTGCTCGCCTGGGCCGCAGCAATCGCAGGCGCCTACTTTGCAAACAGCTTTCTTTCGGAATACGTAGCCGAATTTCTCGAAACAAACAGTTTCTCGGCAACACTGGTCTGCATCTGCATCGGATTCTTGGTTCCCTTCTTGGGATTTCTCTTTATCAGCCACGTCATCAACAAGTCCATTTCAGGAACCGCTGCGGGCAAGGCGGACCGTATCCTGGGGGGCGTTTTTGGAGCCATCAAGGCAATCCTCATCTGCTTTGTCCTCCTGACAATCCTGCACATCCTGCCCTTCGGCGGGGTTCTCCACGAAAAGCGCGACAACGCCCTGGCCTACTCCACCTACAAGTGCGCACTCAAGTTATTCGGATACTCCACGGAGCCAATCGATCTCGTCGGAGTCGCCGAACGCAAGGCTAGCGAACTTACCAAGTCCCTGACGGACAGGGCCGCCGAAAAGGCCAACGAAGTCGCTAAGGAAGCGACAGAAAAAGCTACCGAAGCAGCCAAGGACGCCATCAAGGAAGCTACCGACAAAGCCGCTGAATCTGCAAAGGACGCTGCCAAGGAAGCTCTCGACAAGGCGACAGAGAAGGCATCTGACATCTCTGACAAGGCCACCGAAACCGCCAAGGATGTTATCGAGAAGGCTGCAGAAACGGCATCGGAAAAGGCAAGCGCCGCCGCAAAAACTGCCACGGAAGACATTGCAAAATAAAATCGCGATAAAATATTATATTTACCGCGGGAACTACACTTTTAAAAAACAACCATGAGGATTTCATTATGGACATGAGCAAAATGTTACGCGACCTTCAGAAGATGCAGAGCAAGATGATCAAGGCGCAAAGCGATCTCAAGGCCCAGAGCTTCGAAGCCGAAGCTGGTGGCGGAATGGTGAAGGTCGCCATCAACGGTAAGGGCGTCGTCACGATGATCAAGATCAATCCCGATGCAGTGGACAAGGACGATGTGGAAGCCCTCGAAGACCTGCTCATGGCAGCCATCAACTCCGCCGTCAAGAAGAAGGACGACGCCACCCAAGAAAGCATCAGCGGCATTACCGGCGGCATGAAAATCCCCGGCCTGATGTAATACTTTCCCTTATTCATTTATATAAAAAGGCTCGCCTTTGGCGAGTCTTTTTTCGTTGTTCGTATGTTTACTAGCTAACCCTTTTGGAGTTTTCGTTGTTCGTATGTTTACTAACTAACCCTTTTGGAGTTCTCTCTTCTCGTTGTTCGTATATTTTTTAAGTCGATTTTTTGCACAGAGGATTGCAGCGGTCCTTCTTAAATGTACTCTGCAGCCAGTTGAGCATACTCCCCAAGCGTTTCACCTGATAATCGTAACTTTCCCTGTGGCCTTTCTGCTTGGGATTCAGTTCGTGTTCCTTGATTTTTTGGTAGATGCCTTCGGCCTCGCTCAAGGAAATGTCGTTAAATTCCGGCAGGTAGTTGCGACTGAACGCAATCGGTTCCGCACGGTTCTTCAACTTTACATTGACAACAACATTCACTTCGAGCGCAGGGGCATAAATGTCTGCCGCCAACAAAGCATCTGCATCGGCAAGAATGCCAGAACCAACTCCATTCAACAGCATCGGTTCAATCGCGTAGCCATTCTCGTAGCCTCGGCCATAAATCTTCTGCCCCTTACCATCTTTAACACCATCATAAACAAGCACCAGATGTTCCATACCGCTTTCATAAGCAGCACCATACCAGCTGAAGAAATCATGCACGGGACCGATAGTGGCAATATGGTATCTCAAACTGCCATAGGACATAGACATAATCTTCGCAGCAGACTTTCCCCTATATGTCGGAGTAAGACCATAAGCTAAACGGTATCTATCCGTGCCGTTCACCCCCGTACGCTTCGTCCCCACGCAAGTGGCATCGACCTGGATCCACTCAATATCTTTTTCCGGGAACACGTCGGGGTTCAGCTCCACCTCGATACTGCTCGGATCAAAGAAATAAGGGAAGTCAACAAACGTATATGCAGGCGCTTTTTCATTATCTGTTCCGTAATACTTGATGTCTTTGAACACATGTACCACGGGATACTTCTTGATGTTCCACGCCCCATGCCCAAGCGAAGGAGAGTTTTCAAGGATAAAGTCCTTCAGGAAAAGCGTAGGAGACGCCACGCCGATGTTGGTGGCAGAGCCCTTAATGAAGCCCTCCGTGTCAATGGTTCCGTCGAGACCCAAACTGATTTCGGCCTCGAAGGGTCCGGACTTTTCACCGAAGAGTCCCGCGAATTCCTTGCCACATCCTAAAACACTAGCGAGCGAGCCCAAACCTTTGGCAATATTATCGCTGCCAGTTGACTGGAAAAATCCGATACCGGCAGCAATATTGATGGCGGCAGATCCTAACATCAGAGCTCCCTTTGCAATATCGCTACCAGACGTTTTAGATTCCTTGACTTTCTCCTTCAGAGAGCCATCGATGGATGCCGTTATGGTGCTGTGAAGCGAAACATGTTGCGCATTCCATGAACGCATCAGCAGATAGATGTTGTCGTTCTTGAGAATTTCTGAATTCGGACGGTACAGCGAAAGGTCCACATCGAAGGCCCACCATCCATCCTTGGGTACAATAAGACCATCATCGCTCCTCATTTCCACCCAGGGCGCCACATAATTCACCATTGTGCCATTCCCGGTCGGTCCAAGCAAGCTCCTGTCCATGACATTCGCCGTAGACGGCAATCCGTAGCCAAACAGGGAATGCAACGCAATATTATCGGTCATGGAAATCTGCCACACGTGGTCATTACCCGTCGTCACTCCGTTCGGCAAATAGTAGAAGAAACGAAGGATTCCCGTGTACTTATTGTAAACGGCAAAGAAATTGTTATTGGGCATTACCGTACTTCCGCAACGGTTAAGCACCCATTCCCAGCCGTTTTCGGGGGTCAGTCCGTCTGTAAATAGATTGGGCAGGTTGGTCTGTTTTTCGCCTTCGTGCCAAGGCAAGGTTACAAGCGTATAGGAGTTGGGATCTTTTCGATTGTCGTCATTAATCTTCGTTTGACCGTCCCAAATGTAGATAGCCTCCTGATTGCGCCAATTGTCGCGCGTGAAGTCCGCATCGTTTATGTTGTAGTTCGTGGGGAGAGAAGCACCACCATTGGCAGTATAATCCCAATCCTTGATCATACCGGTCATTGCACCGCTAGCACGTTCTAACCGGAACTTGTGCATTCCGTCGTTCACATAGATGCAGCTGTCCGCATAATTCAGAGTCCAAGCCTTATAGTAGTCGGCGTAATACGAACCAGTATTATCGAAAGACACATTGATTTCACCATTAGAGAGCGATGTATAAGTGAGCTGAGCAAAGTTCTTACCACCGACAATATAAGTCAGTTCGTTGTTTTCGCCGTCAAAAAACAAGGAAACTGCATAGCCCGAGCCGTCTTCGTTGAGCTCAAATGCGTGACCGACTTGCGTAAACTTCCGGGAACCGCTTCCCGATGCAACGGAGCCTGTACTATCAATAACGCCCCACCACATCCCCTTGACCTGTTTTGCCAAAGGATTCGAATCTTCGCCAGGGACACCGGAACTGTTGCTACAGGCGGCAAGCAAGAATGCCACCGCAGAAACGGACAGCAATTGTTTCGTGATTCTTTTGGAAATCATAAACACCTCAATACCTAAAAAGGATGGACGCACCAGTTTTATAGCATAAATATAAGTTTTTTAACACAACCAAGAACCGTATTTCGCTCTTTTTTTTCAAGCTCCCAACCCACGCATCAGTTTCCATTTTTCATTTAACATCCCCTCCATTCATACCCTTTTTAGTGCATTTCATCCCCCTAAACTCCCCCATCCCCTTTTATATGGTGCAATAATTTTTTACATTTGGAGCGCAAAAAAACTATAGGAGAAAGAATGCCCAGGCATTTAGCAGCATTATCGGCCATGGCGCTGTGCCTCGCAACCCCGCAATGGGCGGGTGCAACAACTTATACGCGCGAAGAAGCCGTCAAAATCGCCCTCGAAAAGTCCTCAGACGTCAAAACCGCCGAAGAAGAACTCGTTTCGGCGAATTCGCAGGTTGATGCCGGGTACGGAAGCGCCCTACCCTCCATTGACCTCGACGCAACCGTCACCCGCATTTTTGGGTTGGACGATGTGGAAAACAGCAAGAGTTTAAGCAAAGCCGCATCCGCTATGGATGCAGGTGATAATGAACCTTTTGCGGCAAACGCTCTTGCCCCAGCCATGGACGGGCTCATTTACGGCATGAAGTCCCAGGGATACCGCTGGCAGTCCAGCGTCGGACTCACCGCAACCCAGATTCTTTACGCCCAAGGTAAGGTGGGAACCGGAATCGAAATTGCGAAGGTCTACAAGCACTTGAAAGAAGTAAACCTGGACAACACCAAGGCAAGCGTCCGCTACGATGTTGAAAACGCTTTCGACCAGCTCATCTACCTGGATTCCGCAGTCACGATTCTCTACGAATCCAAGAACATGCTCCAGGAAAACCTGAACTTCGTGGAACAGTCGCTCAAGAGCGGACTTGCCACCGAGCTTGACCTGATCCGTGTGCAGCTTTCGATGGACCAGCTGAATTCCAAGATTAACAGCATGGAAAAAAGCAGAGTCCTCGCCCGCAACGCCCTTCTTAACACCATGGGCATGGAATGGGAATCCGAAGTACAATTCAAGGGAGACCTTCGCGACCCGTTGCAGGGCTACTCCTATCCCGACACCTCCATGGCGAACGTGAAAAAGCGCCGCAAGGAACTGGTGATGCTCGAAGCGAGCGAAGAAATGCTCGTCAAGAACATCTCTATCGAAGAGGGCGGATACAAGCCCACAATCGTTCTCATTGGCGGTCTTAAATACAGCAACAACAAGAACCACTTCTACCAGTGGGACGCTCCGGACTGGGACGAAAACATCAACAAGTATATCGCCCTTAACCTCAAGATGAACCTGTTTAACGGCATGAAGACCAAGGAAGCCGTGGTACAGGCCAAGTCGAACCTGCGCAGCACCCAAATCAAGAAGGAAACCGCCGAACGCGGATTCCGCGTACAGATTGAATCCTGCGCCAACACGCTCGAAGACGCTAACTCGCAAATCGAAATTGCAAAGCGCCAAATCGATCTTGCACAAAAGAATTATGACCTGACGAATGCGGCCTACAAAATTGGACGCGAAACGCAGCTGAACCTTCTCACTGCAGAGAACAGCCTCCGCACAGCAAAGCTCGACTATATGTCGGCTATCGTCGAATGGAACAAGGCCTACAACGCACTTCTCCAGGCCACCGGTGAATATTAATAAGAAGAGGAAAGAATGAATAAGACACTCAAAACCCTCCTGACCCTCGCCACAGCATCTATGCTCCTCGTTGCCTGTAACCAAAAGGACGAGGCCAAGAACAACGAACCCAAGAAAGCCTCAACCATCGAAGAAATCCAGAAGGAAAAAGGCAAGCCGGCCCGCGTGGTAAAGGCCGCTAAAGCAAAGCTTACCGATGTGCGCAAATACAGCGGCACCATCGAAGGGATGAACCAGAACAGCGCCATCTGCAAGATGGGCGACCCCATCGCAAAGATTAACGTCCAGGTCGGTTCCTCCGTACAAAAGGACCAGGTTCTCGCCGAATACCTCTACACCGGCGACAACACCCAGTACCAGCAGGCCCAGGAACAAATCGCGGTGCTTGAAAAGGCAACGGAACGCATGCGCGAAGTCTACCAGAAGGGCGGCATCAGCCAGCAGGATATGGATTCCCAGGAAATGCAGCTCAAGGTCGCCAAGATGAACCTCGAAGCAGCCCGCCGCGCCACCTTAATTCTCGCCCCCGAGGCAGGTGTGGTGACCGAGCTCAAGTTCCAGGTCGGCCAGACTCCCGGAGTCGGCGCCAAGTTCGCAACGATCGCCAAGCTGAACAAGGTCATCCTCAAGCTGAACGTTACAAGCCAGGATATCGGCTACTTCAAGAAGGGAGCTTCTGCAACCGTGACCGTTGCCGGAGAAACACTCAAGGGAAAAGTCACGCTCATTCCTCTTGCCGCAGACCCTATCACCCGTTTCTTCCCCGTCGAAGTGACCTTCGACAACAAGGGTAAAAAGCTCCTGCCCGGCATGTTTGTTTCCGCCGAACTCGATGCTCGCCAGGTTGAAGGCATCGTGGTTCCCGCCGAAGCTATCGTCTACCGTAACGGCCTGAATGCCATCTGGACCGTCGATGCCGAAGGCAAGGCACTCCGCAAGATAGTGAAACTGGGTGTACAGACCAAGGACGACGTGCAGATTATTGAAGGTCTCGAAGGAGACGAAACCATCATTGTCGAAGGCCAGTCCAAGATGAACGACGGCGACAAGGTTCTGATCGTCGAATAGGAGTTTTGCTGAATGATTAAGGCCAGTATCTATAAACCGATTACCATGCTCATGGTCATCTTGACCGTGGTGGTTTTCGGTCTCTATACCTACAGCATGATGGTGGTCGACCTGATGCCGAAATTCGACGTCCCCGTGGTCACCGGTACCATCATCTACCCGGGCGCAAACCCCGAAGAAATCGAAACAACCATCATCAAGCCCATCGAAGAACAGGTGGAATTGGTGGACGGTATCGACTACGTGCAGTCGATATGCCTTGAAAACTACGGTATCGTGGTCGCCATGTTCAACATGGGCATCAACGTAGACGTTGCAGCAAACGACGTGCGTTCCAAGATTGAACTTGCGGCAGCCGATTTCCCCGATGCCGTTGAAGCCCCGATTATCTCGAAGGTGGACATCAACGGTGCCGCCATCATGGCTATTTCGTTTACCGGACCGCTGAACTCTACCGAGCTCCGCCAGAAAGTCGAAGACGAAATCGAACCGCTATTCACCTCTGTTCCCGGCGTGGCAAGCGTAGACATTTTCGGTGGTACCACGCGCCAGATTTCGATTGAACTCGACAAGGACAAGATGATTGACCGCAATGTGGATATTGCGACCATCATGGGAATTTTCGGACAAGCGAACGTGAACAACCCCGTGGGTGAAGTCATCGGCAAACACAAGAATACGACCGTTCGTACCGCCGGTAAATTCACGAGCCTCGACGAAATGCGCGACATGGATATCCCGACCGCAAAGGGTGTCATCAAGCTTTCTGAAATCGCCGAAGTCAAGGACACCGTCGAAACGATTACATCCGCTTCCCGCTTCAACGGAACAAACTCCGTATCGCTCGACATCAAGAAGCGTTCCGACGCTAACGTGGTGGAAGTTTCCAAGGGCGTTATCAAGCGCATGAACGAAATCCAGAAGACGCTCCCCAAAGGATTCGAACTTCACCTGGTGTACGACAAGTCCGAAGCGGTGAACGAAGCTATCGACAACGTGATCCAGAACATCATCATCGCTATCGGTCTTACTTCTATCTTGCTGCTCCTGTTCCTGGGCAAGTTCTCGACGATGATTATCGCCGCCATCACGATGCCGATTTCCGTGATTGGCGCATTCACCCTGATGTATTTTGCAGGATTCGGCATCAACATGATGTCGCTCATGGCACTCTCCAGTTCCGTGGGTCTATTGGTGACGAACTCCATCGTGGTGCTTGAAAACATCAACGAAAAGCTGAAGCTCGGGCTGGACCCGAAAGAAGCTGCCTACAGGGGCACCTCCGAAATCATGGTCGCCATCATGGCATCCACGCTCACAAACGTCTGCGTGTTCGTGCCGATTGCCTTCATGAAGTCCATTGCAGGTATCTTCTTTAGAACCTTCGGCCTTACCATGGTGTTCGCCACGTTCGTGTCACTCCTGGTGACCTTCACCTTGACACCGCTCATGGCCGCCTACCTGTTCAAGGGCAAGAAAAAGGACGAAAACGGCAACATCATCGAAGAAAAGCCGGGCATCATTTCGCGCATTCTGGGGCTCTTCCCCAAGGCCTTGAATGGAATTCGCTTTGTGTACCTCAAGACCCTTTCGTTCTGCCTTTCGATTCCCGGCGTGCTTTTCCAGGTAGTCGCCCTTGTCGCAGGAATCATCTTCGTGGGAATTCTCGCCAAGAACTTCCTCACAGTCGAAGTGATGCCGAAACAGGACCAGGGTATGATTTCGGTGAAGCTTGAAATGCCCGTGGGTACCAACATCGAAACCACCGACAGCGTCGCTCACATCATCGAAAGCCGCATCAAGGACGTTCCTGAAATTGTGCACTACAGCATGAACGTGGGCGGTTCCAACGGTTTTACGACCGTAAACCAAGCTACCATGCGCGTAAAGCTCCTGAAGGACTGGGAAGGCCGTACCCGTAGCACCGACGACATCGTCGACTCATTGCGCCCTTACCTAGCCGACATTCCTGACGCCTTCATTTCTATCAAGTCCACCTCCGCCTCCGAAATGAGCAACAACTCCGCCGGCGACGTGGTGCTCGAAGTGAGCGGTCTGCATGCAGACTCCGTGGTGAAGGCTTCCGAAATCGTGATGGATAAAATCAAGGAAACCATCGAAGGTGTCGTCGACGTGAAGATGAGCTACGAAGCGGGTAAGCCCGAAATTCGCCTTATTCCGAATCGTCAGGCACTCGCCGACTACGGCGTGACCCTCAAGACCGTTGCTACCTATAACTATATCGCAGTAAGTGGCTACGAAGCGGGACAGTTCACCGATGACGGCGAAGAATACGATGTCTATGTTCGCATGCAAGAAAAAGACCGTCAGAGCCACGGCGACATCGAAGCTTTGCCGATTATGACTCCGAAGGGCTACGTGAACGCAAGCGAGCTCTTCTATATCGAAGACGGCGCAGGCCCGACCCGTATTGACCGCAAGCGCAAGATGAGACGCGTTGACGTTTCGATGAACCTGCTCCCCGGCCACACCACCGGTGAAATCATGGGCAAGATCGGAAAGCTCACTGCAGAAATGAAGGACCAGGTTCCCGAAGGAATTTCGTTTGGCTTCGGCGGTAACGCCGACATGCAGAACGACATGGTGGACGAATTCAAGACCGCCATCCTGATGGCTATCATCCTCACCTACATTTTGCTGATTGCCCTCCTCGAAAGCTTCGCCCAGCCGTTCATCATCATGACGACTATCCCGATGGGTGCTATCGGCGTGGTGCTTTCGCTTATCTTTACCGGCAAGGCTCTTTCGATGATCGCCCTCATGGCTATCGTGATGCTTATCGGTGTGGTGGTGAACAACGCCATTCTACTCCTTGACGAAG
Source organism: Fibrobacterales bacterium Fibro_02 (assembly GCA_001603905.1). GTDB lineage: Bacteria > Fibrobacterota > Fibrobacteria > Fibrobacterales > Fibrobacteraceae > Fibrobacter. The sequence goes on along the minus strand of LVAE01000049.1, from coordinate 5,450 downwards.
CGAACCGACTGCTCCGAAGTGGCGCTATGGGACGGCGTTCTGCCATCATGACTGCTGGCAAGACGAAATTCCAGCCGATTGTGCTTGCAACATTTGCCTCTGTGGTGGCACAGCTTCCGCTCGCATTCGCTCTCGGTGGTAACGTGGCCGCCATGACCCAACCGATGGGTATCGCCTCTGTGGGTGGCTTGCTTGTGTCCGCCATTCTCACCATGTACCTGGTGCCGACCTTCTTCTGGCTCCCGAACGCCATTACAAGCAAGGTAAAGAGCAAGGCGAACAAGATTATCGCCAAGCGTCGTCGTAGCAAGGAATAGCCTTTAGACAATAGAGAGAGAAACAAGTCCCGGCAGTATGCCGGGACTTTTTACTATATTCTGACCTATGAAAATTTCCGACCGGACATTGGGCTATATTTCGCTCGTGGCGCTTATCGGCCTATTTGCGTTTATCGCCTACTGCATGTGGGATGCTCATCACGAAGCCAAGACCATCATCCAGGTCGATTTCGACGACTTAGGTTCACTGCAACCCGAAGACCAGGTAACCATCCGTGGCTACACAGTCGGCACAATTGGAAAGGTCCAATGGCTCGGCGACCGGGCCCGCGTCCAGATCAAGTTCAACCAGCCTATAGTCATCCGCGAAGGCACCCAGTTCAACAACATTAACTACGCCATTATGGGACAGCGTGGCATCGAGGTGATTCCCTCAAAAACAGGCAAAGTCCTCCCCGATGACTATATCCACCAGGGGCATTTTGAGCCGGGCCTTGCCGAAGCTTTACGCCAGATTGAAATGGTCAACGAGCAGATTACCTCTATCCGAGAATTAGTCCTCTTGGTCATCAAGGGAGACTCGACGCATCAACCGGCAAGTCAGATATTCGAAGAAATGCTAACCAACATTGAATCGGCCCTGCAAAACACCGAACAGACTCTAAGAACGCTGCAGCCCACTCTCAACAGCCTCTTCTTGCAAATCAATTCGGCGAGTGCGAATATCACCGAAGCTTCTTTGCAGGCGGACTCCGCCATCCGCAGCATCACCGAAGCCGTTAATGCAAAAATGCAACTTGCCGAAAGCGCCTTAAAGACCATTTCGGACGGAGCGCAAAAGACAAACGACCTTATTGCCCAAATCGAGACACACTCCCTGTATAGCAAGGTTCTATACTCCTCCGAAACAGTGGACAAGGTAAACGAGCTCGTATTCAAGCTCAACGAACTTGTGCGTGCCATCGATACCAAGGGCATCAAGATGCTGGACGAAAACGGCAATCCGATCAAGCCTTTCACCTGGAAGAACCTGAACATCATCGGTAAGACCGCTCGCGAAAAAGCGCGCGAACGCAGCGAAAAGGGCGAAGCCCTCCCCGAATAAAGATGGACCTGAGTAACCTACCCAAGATGGGACCGAAGAGCCTGGAAGCCTTCAAGGCGGCAGGCATCGTATCGCTCGCCGATTTTCTATACAATATCCCGCGTACATACCTGGACCAGACCAAGGTGACGCCCATCGGCAACCTGCACGTAGGAGAACGAGCCGTCGTTATAGGAACCATCCAAAGAGGAGGAATCCTGCGGGGGCGTTCCAGCCGTTTCGTGGCAACACTCACCGACGGCACCGGAGAAATCACGCTGACCTTTTTTAAGGGAGCCTCGTACCAGAGCAGGCGGCTTCAACCCGGTACACGATGGCTTGCAACGGGCGTCGTAGGCGAATATCGCGGATTGCAGATGACGCACCCCGACATGCAACCGATGGATTCTGACGAACAGTTCAACGGGCAAATACTGCCGGTGTATTCCATGACCGAGGCAATGACCAAGGCGCGCATCACGCAGAAATCCCTACGCAACTGGTACAGTGTCATCTTCCATTTTCCGTCCCTTACTTTATCTGGAATCTGTCCCAGGGAACTGACGGACTATCTGCATTTCAATCCGGTCCTGAAGAATCTCGCCGTCTTGCACAAGCCCGCCGATTTTGAATCCATTCGCAAGTCGAAATTTGAACTTAAAATTCTGGAACTCCTCCCCTTCTGTCTGCGCATGATCAAGCGTCGCGAGAACCAAAAAATTCGCGGACACGAAAGGCAAATCGACCTGGGACAGGTGATGCTCGCCAAGTCCCGCTTGCCATTTAGCCTGACAGGCGGACAAGATGCCGCACTCAACCGAATCATCGACGGTTTGAACGGGAAAAAACAGTTCCACGCCTTGTTGCAAGGAGACGTGGGGTGCGGCAAGACGGTTGTTGCGATGCTTTCGATGCTAGCCGTGTGCGGTGCCGGCGAGCAATGCGCCCTGATGGTACCGACCGATATTCTGGCTCGACAGCATTTTAAGCAGATGAAGCCGTTCTTCGAAGCGGCTGGAATGCGCATTCAACTGTTGGTCGGGGCAACTCCCGCCGCCGAAAAACGTCAGATTCTGGGCGAATTGCAGATGGGGCTTTGCCAAGCCGTCATCGGAACACATGCCCTGTTTTCAAAAGACGTGACTTTCGCCAAGCTCGGATTCGTGATTATCGACGAACAGCACCGCTTTGGCGTGAACCAGCGCGAAGCATTACTCTCTAAAGGCGAATACCCCGACATGCTCGTGATGAGCGCGACGCCCATTCCGCGAAGCCTCGCCATGACTCTCTATGGTGACTTGCAGGTGATTTCGATCAAGGAAAAGCCTGCCGGAAGAAAACCCGTCAAGACACGACTCGTAAGCCCCGACAAACGAAACGACATGAAGAAGTTTATCTGTAACGAGGCGAAAGGCGGAAACCTCTGTTACTGGATTGTAAGCCGAGTCGGAAGCGACAAAGAAGGAAACGCGCGAAGCGTTGAGGACGTTGTGCAGGAACTGCGAGCATTCGACCCGTCGGTTGTCGTGGAAGGCATTCACGGGCAGATGGACGAAGAAGAACGCGACAGTATTTTAAAGCGATTCGCTGCAGGAAAAGTCCATATCTTAGTGGCGACGACGGTGATTGAAGTCGGCGTTAATGTTCCCGAGGCAAACATCATGGCGATCGACCAGCCCGATCGATTCGGGCTGGCGCAGCTGCACCAGCTGCGCGGGCGTGTTGGCCGCGGCGACGTACAGGCGTGGTGTTTCCTGATGCTTCCGGAAGATGCTTCCGCGGACAACACGCTCGATCGCCTTACCCAGTTCAGCCACACCGACGACGGCTTTGAAATCGCCGAACTTGACTTACAGACTCGCGGAGCGGGCAACCTCGAAGGCAACGAGCAGAGTGGCAGTTGGGTGTTCCGCTGGTTTGACTGGATTCATGACCAGGAACTTATCGCCGAAACCCTGCAGATGGCGGAAAACATCTTGAACGACAAAGACGCCTTCGACGAGGATGCCCGTGAAAAAATCCAGCTCTGGTACAGCGAAAAGAAATCTGCTAACGAAGACGGCGTGCATTAATTACTAAATTTGGGCCATGAATTTCAAGGACCGCATTATCCGCGCTACGGGCAAGAAGACGCCCTTCCGCCTGATTGTCGTCGACTTGACCGCGACGATGAACGAAATCGGCAAGAAACATAACGCACAGGGTTTCGCCCTCAAGCTCTTGGCCGAAAACTCCATCGCAAGCATTTTCTTGAGCGCCTCGCTCAAGTTCCCGGGCACCGTGAGCTTTACCACCCGATTCTCGGGCGAAATCACGCTGGTGCAGTCGGACTCCACGCCGCAGGGCCTGGTGCGCGCCATGATTCCGCAGCCGGAACTTCAGGCCGTTGGCGGTAACGAACCCGCCCTCATTCCGCAGAGTGTCCGCGTCATCAAGCTGAACGAACAGGGCAAGCGCGTCCATGAAAGCATTATCGAGGCTCCCGCCGTATCGATGGGCCAGAACCTCGCCACCTACCTTTTGCAGTCCGAACAGATCCGCTCGGCCGTGGGCATCGAAGCCGCCTTCAACAAAGAAGACCCGAGCAAGCTCGACTACGCCGCCGGTTTCTACATCGAAGCCTTCCCCGACCTCGAAGACAAGGACATTAACCTGATCGAAGTCATCATCCAGAACTTGCCGAAGTTCTGCGACATGAACACGCCCGAAGGCTTTGACCTGGACGAGCTCCTGGACCAGCTGCGCGGCCCCTACGAAATCGACATCGTGAAAGAAATCGACCCGAAGGCCTACTGCCCCTGCAGCCGCGAACGCACCGTGGCAACGCTTGCCACGCTCCCGCTCAAGGACTTGCAGGACCTCGAAAAAGAAGGCAAGGACCTCGAAGTGATTTGCGACTTCTGCCGCACCCCGTACCAGATTACACTTGCGGATTTGCAAAGCATCATAGACGAGAGACGAAAGACGAAAGACGAGAGAAAATAAACAAGCGTTTGTCATTCCCGCGAAGGCGGGAATCTCCTCTCCTCTATTTAAGTCATAAGCATTTCTTACTTAAGTAGAAAAGGAGATGCCCGAACAAGTCGGGCATGACATTCCTCTAGGACTTTAAACACAAACAAAAGCAACTAACTATGTTTACGAAGCAATGTGTCGTTACCCTGGACCTTGAAGGTGTCCTCGCCCCTGAAATTTGGATCGCCGTCGCCGAGAAAACCGGCATCAAGGACCTGCGCCTGACTACGCGCGACATTCCCGACTACGACGTGCTCATGAAGGGCCGCATCAAGATTCTCGAACGCGAAGGCATCAAGCTTTCAGACATCCAGAACGTGATTGCAAACCTCGGACTCCTCGACGGCGCCCGCGACTTTATGGACAAACTCCGCGACGAAGCCCAGGTGATTATTCTTTCGGACACGTTCCAAGAATTCGCCTACCCCATCATGAAGAATCTCGGATTCCCGACTATCTTCTGCCACAACCTGGAAGTCGAAAACGACATGATCAAGGGTTACCATCTGCGCCTCAACGACCAGAAAACGAAGGTCGTGAAGCACCTGCAGGACCTCAACTTCAAGGTGTTCGCCAGCGGCGATTCCTTCAACGACACGGGCATGCTCAAGCAGGCCGACAAGGGCTGCTTCTTCTGCGCGCCGGATTCCATCGTGGCCCAGTTCCCGCAGCTTGAAGCCACCAAGACCTACGCCGAACTCCTGGAAAAATTCCACCAGTTCCAAGCAACGCTGTAAGAGCGATGAGCACGGACCTTCGGTCCTTCGAGGTATGAGGTCGCACCCCTTACAGGGTCGCTTTGAGCACAATCAACAACAAGGTTGTCACGCCCGCGTAAGCGGGCTTTTTTTTCAAGGGGGGAAGGTTGGTCTTTCGCTACGCTCAAGCCCCAACAGATCGGCTCGGTTATGTCAAACTCCGTTTGCCACAACACTCGCCTTGAAGCTGTTGTCCCCCTGGTTCGCACTCCGTTGCTCTCCCCCCCCCCCACGCCTAATGGCGGACAGCACTTAGCAACTTGTTGCTTAGTGCGCATGGCCACCAAGGTGGGGCTCCGCCCCCTAAGCGAAAGT
>LVAE01000048.1 GCA_001603905.1 Fibrobacterales bacterium Fibro_02 | reverse complement strand
AAATGTAGCCTAGATCTGATGTTGGAACAAACTATTTTTGCGAAAAACCCTTGACACTACCCGATTTTCTTTGCCCCGAGGCCGTCGACCTTTACCAGGTAGATTCCGCTCTGAACCTTGTCGAGGTTGAGCACCGCGCGGCCAGAACTTAAGGAGGCGGTCGCGACTACTGTTCCGTCGAGGCGCATCACGCGCACCTTGGCGTTGCCCGCTGCGTTAACCGAGAGGGTGCGCCCCTGCAGATGGATGTCCATGGCGGGGGCGGCGATTCTTGCGTTCGGAATGGCTGCAGGGAGGGGAAGCGGCGCTGCCTTTTCATCGTAGCGGGTGGCGAGTGCCATCAGGTACCAGGTGCTGTGGGGGAGCCACTGTTCAATCCAGCGCCAGTTGTTCCAAGGTTCGTCGGCAGGGAATCCTGCTGCGGCGACGTTGTCCCAGACGATTCCAGAACCGTCAATGCCCTTTCCGCTGATGCCGTTCGCGATACCGCCCTTGAGGGTGGCGTCGTAATCGGAGGTGCCGTCGTATTTGTCAGGATTCTTTTTTCCGATTCCGTTCATCATGCAGACTCCGTAGGGGTTCTTGCCCAGGATCCAGTCAAGCTGATCGGTCGCGTACTTGTTTACGTCCGTGCTGTTCTTGAGGTTCAGCGTGTTGTAGGTGTAGATGGTCGCTGCAGAGAGGCTTGCCAGTCGGGCATCTTCGCCCTGCCACCAGTAGTTGCTTTCGTTGTCGTGCGGAATAAAGAAACCATCCTTGATTTTGTTCTGCGTTAGATAAGTCTGGCGGGCGTAACCGAAGGGGTTTTCGACACTGTTGGTGACATTGATAAGCCAGTTGTAGTGCTTTTGGATGGCGTCCAGGACCGGTGTTAAGTACGGATGGGCGCAAGTGCCGGTTAAGGAGGTGGTGCAACCCCAGTCATCCATCGAGATGGGGGCTTCGACTTCGGCGTAGCGTACGAGGGCGAACAGCGGAAGGCCCGCATCGCTGGCGTGCCAGTAGGGGCGCTTCTTGGCATCGTCGCTCCAGAAATAGCCATCTGCACTGATGCGGTCTGCAAGATGCTGGGCACGGACACGGGCGTCGTTCAGGTAAGCTGTATTTTGAGTGGCGACGTAAAGTTCCGTGGCGGCGAGGAGCGCGGTGTAGTCGTCGATGATGTTTTCCTTGCCGTCGTCGCAGTAGGCGCATGCGCCGCCGATGCTCTGTTTTTCGGACAAATGAGCATAGGCCTTTTCGGCTGCTTCAAGGTAGATGTTTGTGGAAGCCTTCCCGTCTACACTTGGGGCGCCAGAGATGAATTTTGATACACGGGCAAGAGCTGCGATGGCCATGCCGCCACCTTCGCGGAAGGCAGTCTGGTAGTTGGCACTTTTGGTTCCTTTTTCGCCGCTGAAGGCGCACAGATAGCGGCTGCCGCTACCCCAGTTGTCGAATACGGTCATGTAGAAGAAGCCCTGCTCGTCGAGCATGCGTACCAGGAAGTCCGCTCCATAGAGGGCTTCTTCGGTCGCGGTCGCCTGGGTAGTTGTCGAGGCGAGCAATGTCGGGATTCGTTCGGCAGCGAAGGCGAGCGACCATACCGTCAGGGGAATCTGTTGCGGATTCAGGTAATTGGCGTAGGAAAGGTGGGAAAGGTATTTGCTGACATCGCCACTTGCATCGTACCAACCGCCGCGCACGTCGCGAGTGGTTGTCGGACTACTACCATATACGGTTACCTTCTGGTCCCACCCGACAACGGGGGACTTGTCGGCGCGGTCGTTGTAGAAGTAGTCCATGACCAAGCCGAGAGTGCTTGTGGCGAGAGCCTTGTCGGCGATGGTGATTATGTCGGAGGTTGAGGGGCTGCCTGCGGCTACGGCAACACTGTATTTGCCTGCCTTCAGGGAACTTCCTAAATCAATGGTGTAGAATTTTCCATTAGTAGACCAGCTGTCCGGATTTTCGCCTTTGCCGAAAGTTCCGCTCTTGACGGTTGCTCCAGTTGTGCCGCCATCGGTGGCGAAAAAGAGCGTCCATTCCGTGCCTTCGAGATTGTCGGAACTTTGCACTACGATAGAGACGGGCTTGTCGGAATCGTAGCCAGCCTGGTTATAGAAAAACGCGTTTGTGGCAAAAGCGGATGCCGCAAGCGCGAAAGGGAATAGTTTGCAAATGGTATTCATAGGGACTAATATAATTTATTAGTCCCTAGAATTCAAGAACAGAGCTTTAAAGTGTGTTTTTCATCAAATGGATGGAAAACTTTATTTTTCATCGCGGAGTTTCTTGGCTGCTGCCACGAGGTTCTTGAGGCTTGCCGTCGTTTCGGTTTCGCCACGAGTCTTGAGGCCGCAATCAGGGTTCACCCACACGTTCTGCTGCGGGACCTTCGCGATAATCTTGTGGAGTGCGTCCACAATTTCCTGTTCCGAGGGAACGCGCGGAGAGTGAATGTCGTACACGCCCGGACCCACCTGCGTTTCGAACTTGGCTTCATTCAGCGCGTCAAGCAGCTTGAGGTCAGAACGGCTCGCTTCGAACGTGATCACATCGGCATCCATGTTATCAATGTCGCGCACGATGTCGTTGAATTCGCTATAGCACATGTGCGTGTGGATCTGCGTTTCGGGCTTGACCTTGGCGTGCACCAGGCGGAATGCCGGAATGGCCCAGTCGAGGTATTCCTTGTGCCAGTCACTCTTGCGGAGCGGGAGCTTTTCGCGGAGAGCGGCTTCGTCAATCTGGATAATGCGAATGCCGTTCTTTTCGAGGTCCAAAACTTCGTCGCGGATGGCAAAGCCGATTTCCTGTGCCTGCACCTTCAGCGAGACATCTTCACGCGGGAAGGACCAGTTGAGAATCGTCACCGGGCCCGTGAGCATGCCCTTCACCGGTTTCTTGGTGCAGCTCTGTGCGTATACGGACCATTCGACGGTAATCGGAGCGCTACGGCTTACGTCTCCCCAAACTACAGGCGGCTTCACGCAGCGAGTGCCATAGCTCTGCACCCAGGCATTCTGCGTAAAAATAAATCCGTCAATCTTCGTGCCGAAATATTCCACCATGTCGTTGCGTTCGAATTCGCCGTGCACAATCACGTCGAGGCCGATTTCTTCTTGCAGCTTGATGCATTCGGCAATTTTTTTGCGGTTGAATTCCACGTACTGTTCCTTGGAAATTTCACCTTTGCGGAATGCGGCGCGGTTCGCGCGGACTTCAGCGGTCTGCGGGAAAGATCCGATTGTGGTCGTGGGGAACGCGGGCAGCTTGAATTCAGTCTTCTGCACTTCGCGGCGTTCAAGGCGGCTCGGCTTGCGTTCGAAATCAGCGGGCGTAAGGGCGGCAAGTTCTGCCTGAACCTTGGCATTCGCCTGCACGCGAGGAGTTGCGAACAGAGCCTTGTTCGCTGCGAGTGCTGCAGCATCAGCGCTAGCGAGTTCAGCAAGTTCCACAAGCTTTTCTTCGGCGAAGGCAAAGTGACGGAGCGTCTCGGCGGGGAGTTTCTGTTCGGCAGCGACCGTGTACGGCACATGCAACAGCGAGCAAGAAGTTCCGACCACAACATTTTCGGCACCGACAGCCTCTTCGATTTCAGCGAGCAAGGCGTTCTTCTGTGCGTAATCGGCACGCCAGATATTCTTGCCGTTCACGACACCCGCGAGCAAGAGCGTATTTTTCGGGAAACCGGACTTGACAAGTTCCAGCGATTTGAGGCCTTCTACAAAATCGAGACCGATGGCATCGAATCCGAGAGCAACCACATCCTGGTACACGTCGCGGATATCGCCAAAGTAAGTCTGCAAGGCTATCTTGAGGCCTGCGGCACGCACCTTCTTGATAAGTTCCACATAAATAGACTTGAAAAGTTCCTTTTCTTCGGCGGTCACGTCAAACACCAAAGCGGGTTCGGCAAAGCTGATCCATTCGGCACCGGCAGCGGCGAGCTGTTCGGCAACCTTCGCGTAGGCGTCGACGGCTGCTGCAGCGAAGTCCTTGGCTTTCTTGTTGCCGTTGTAGCGGGCGAGGCGGAGGAAGGTGTATGCGCCAATCAGAGTCGGCACCGTCTGAATTCCTGCAGCCTTTGCCTCGTTGAATTCCTGCACCGGCTTGGAACCTTCTACTTTGAATTCGGAGGCGTCGTCAATTTCGGGAACAATGTAGTGGTAGTTCGTGTTGAACCACTTCTTCATGGGGAGAGCCTTCACGTCGCCCTTTTCACCCTGGTAACCGTGGGCCGCGGCGAAATACTTTTCGAGATCGCTAAGCTCGAGTTTCTTGTAACGTTCTGGAACAATGCCGAACAAGAACGCCGTATCGAGCATGTTGTCGTAGAACGAGAAATCGTTCGAAGGAATAAAGTCGATACCGGCTGCCTTCTGCTTTGCCCAACCGTACTGACGGATGTCGGCGGCGACGTTCTGGAGCTCCGCTTCGGAGATCTCGCCCTTGAAGAACTTTTCGCTTGCAAACTTGAGTTCACGGGCCTTACCAATGCGCGGGAAACCGATTACAGATGTTTTTTTATTGCTCATAGTGTTTTACCTACCTTTTTTGTTTGTTTTTCGATTACGCCGCCAAATATATCTCCTTTTTCATCATCGGTAAAATACTATTTTTTATGCATTCACCATAGATTTTTTCTATGGTGATAATGTGACAAATCTGATAACTGGTTATAAAGAAAGACTATGACTTTACAACAACTTAAATACGCCATCGCTATCGCCGACACACGCAACATTACCGAAGCTTCCAAGCGGGTATTCATCTCGCAACCGAGCCTTACGGCCGCCATCCACGAGCTCGAAGAAGAAATGGGCGTTACCATCTTCAACCGCTCCAATAAAGGCGTCACGATCACTAACGAGGGCGACGAATTTCTCTCTTACGCAAGGCAAGTCTTGGAACAAGCGACCCTCATGGAAGACCGCTACAAGGGTGGCAAAGGCGGCAACACCATCTTCTCCGTGAGCTGTCAGCATTACTCTTTTGCGGTCAACGCATTCGTCGATGTCATTCGAAAATTCGGCGGTCCGAGCTACGATTTTACGCTCCGAGAGACACAAACTAACGAAATTATTGACGATATCGCCAAGCTAAAAAGCGAAATTGGCGTCCTTTATTTGAGTGACAAGAACGAAAAAGTCATCAAAAAACTCATTCAAAAGAACAATTTGGTCTTTGAACCGCTCTTTGCGACCCATTTACACGTGTTCATGTCTTCACGCAATCCACTTGCGCGAAAAGAAAAAATCACGCTGGAGGACTTGAAACCGTACCCGTACCTGACCTACGAACAAGGCGATTTCAATTCGTTCTACTTCGCCGAAGAACCCCTAACCGCCATTGATTTCGACTGTCCACGCAATATCAAGGTTCGCGACCGCGCGACGCTTTTCAACCTGCTCATCGGTTTGAATGGCTACACCATTTGCTCGGGCGTCATCAGCCACAAGCTCAACGGTCGAAACATTATCGCGAGACACCTCGATGTTCACGACAAAATGACCATCGGCTACGTGATGCGAAAAGGCGTAACGCCTTCGCGCTACGCCAAAGCTTACATCGCCGCACTCCTGCGACACTGCAAATAAGTTATTTATCAATAATTGCCGAAGCGACTACACCATCGCCAGAGTAAAGCACCAGCACTTGGCCAGGGGCGGCAGCGAACTGCGGCGTTTCGAACTCTACACGAATGCGGCCCGGCTCCAAGTCAAGAATCTTTGCGGGAGATCCCTTGTGGCCCAAGCGAATGTGGGCGTCTAGCGGTCCCCTAAGCAGCGGCGAGTTTTCGTTGACCATCAAGTTTAAGTCAATGGCAGAAACTTGAATGCAGGAAAGAGCGCTGCGGGGCCCGAGAACTACTTGATTCTTGGCAGCATCAATAGCCACCACAAAAAGCGGTTCCTTTTGCCCACCAATATTCAAGCCCTTGCGCTGACCCACGGTATAATTCACGATTCCCTTGTGCTTACCCAGCACCTTGCCGCTCACATCGACAAAGTCACCCGGCACCTGGTCCGATTCTTCGAATAGCACCGAGTAATCGCCACATTCAATAAAATCTTGACTTTCGCGCTTGGTCGCAAAATCTTCCCAGCCGATTTCAGCGGCGAGCGCCTTTACATCTTGCTTGTGCATACCGCCCAGCGGGAAAAGCACCGTCGAAAGTTGTTCCGCCGAAAGTCTCGACAAAAAATAAGTCTGGTCTTTGCCCGCATCTAAGGCGCGGTACAAAAAAGGTTCATTCTCGTTTTTGAAATCGAGTCGTGCGTAATGTCCGGTAGCAAAATAATCAAACTCGATTCCCATTTTGCGGGCGGCCAAATGCAATGCGCCAAACTTGATAGACTGATTGCAGCGCACGCACGGGTTCGGAGTTCGGCCAGCACGGTATTCGGCGCGGAAATAATCCAACACCTTTGTTTTGTATTCACCTGCGACGGGAACAACGTAATGCGGGATTCCCAGACGATCTGCCACCAGTTTCGCTTCTTCGATATTCTTGTCCTCACTCGGACCGTAACAGCCTTCGCGGCCTTCTACCGCGGGCATATTCACCGAACCGTCCCACGTAGCCATGGTGAGTCCGACTACTTCATAACCCTCTTTTTTCAAAAGGTACGCTGAAAGTGCTGAATCTACACCGCCTGAAAGTCCTACTGCCACACGCTTCATTATTTACCTTACGATTATTGCGACAAACCTTTCTCAAATTCTGCCAAGAATGCACGACCCTGTTCCCATTCACCTAGATTCGAGTCGGAATTGATGTGTCCCAGCGCACCCGCGTTAAACAGCTTTGCGCCCCACGCCTCAGCAAAGAACTTCGTGCGCTCGGGTGTCATGTACGGGTCGTTTTCGCTACCCACAATGCAAACGGGTACCGGCATTTTTTCGGTAGGCATCGGAGCAAAGTTCTTGATGATGTCGACCGTGTCAGCATCGGCTGGGGCTACAAGGAACGCTCCCTTGATGTTTGCGGGAAGACGTTTTTGTTGTTGCGCACGCAAAAGCCAAAGGGCTGTCGTAACGACGCCTAGACTGTGCGAAACAAGAATTGTGTCGTCTTTCAACTGACGAATGGCCTCGTCAAGAGTTGCAATCCAATCTTCTTTTTGCGGCTTATCCCAACAATGCTGGTAAACGCGGCTCGCGCACGGCAGGCTCCGCGTCCAAAAAGTCTGCCAATGGCTCGGGCCAGAATTATTCAAACCGGGAACAATTAAGTAATGCATTTATGAAGTCCTTTTTCTTTCCTATAAAAATAGTATAAAAACAAAGGCTCCGCAAATCGTTAATGCCGTTTTGCCTACTTTTTTGCCGCAATCAAACGCACTGAATCAAATGGTTTTAGATTATCCGTCAAAAAATATCGTTGCTGTAGTGCATTTTCGCCAAGGAATTCGTCGACCTTGAATCCGTAACGCTCAAGCACCTCGAAAACCTCGCGGTCCAGGTAGCCTTCGGCCATGGTTTCGCCGCAATCGGCAACGATTTTTCGCAATTCTTGAACGGAATTCGAATAGGCATCTTTTTGCAGGTAATCAAATACAATCGAAATGTCTGTAGACGCGATTCCCGAAAACTGTCGCACCGTTTCTGCGAAAACAGAAAGCGGAAGATAATACGAAACGCCCAGAATACTGATAACCGTTGGCTTTTTGCGGTCAAAGCCGTTTGCGACGAGTCTTTCGACAATGCTGTCCTTGCTGAAGTCGACTGCGACAAAATGAACATTCTCCGAAACACTCCACTTGAGTTCGCGAATGCGGTTTTTCTTGTAGCTTTGTGTCGGCAGCAAATCCAGTTCAAAAACTTCGACATTCGGGTCTTTGTTGCGGAATGAGAACGTGTCTACTCCCGCACCGCAAATCACATATTGAATCTTTCCCGAGCGGGCGAGGTGCTTTACGCGGTCTTCGGCAAAACGGCTTCGAGAAAGTACAATCGGGAGAAAGTATTTTTTGTTGAAATATTCGACCGAATTTTCCGACTCTTGCGGAAACCGCTTTAGAATCAGGCGTGAAACATTTTCGTACTCCTCGCGACCCATCAGGTCGAACGCCAGAAAGTCGTTGAAAACGGTATGGTCCGATTGTAGAGAATGCCAGGCACGTGCAAAGGCGCATAATTTTGCTGTTAAGCTTTCCATTATTTTAATCCCTAAAATTTTTTTAGTTGCGGGCCAAAGCCCATAAAAAAATGCCCGTGCAGGATATCCTTACACGGGCGAGAAAATTATTCAATACCGCAATAAGCGCCCGTCAACATCGGTCGCTCGAACAACAAAATCTTGCAAAATGAAAATTCATTTTATTTCCTATCAAATTAGTAGGTATAAATGTAAAACCAAATTTTTCTTCCGTCAAGTTGTTTTCATAATTTTTTGAAAAACTTATAAAGTTTTATCCTGCAATCCCTTAATTTTCGAAAGACGCTCGGCGATTTTTTTACGGTATATATTTATTTTTGCTATAGCATCTGCGATGGGGAGCGCGATATCGAATGCACGTACGTTAAAGCGCGTTAACGCCTGTATAGCCTGCGGGCCAAGCTGCGAGCAGAGAACGTAATCTAAATCGGCTAGATTTTTTGCGGCCGAAAACATTGACGAACGTTCTACATCTCGCTGTCCGCACGCGCCATCTCCGCACGAACCGTCGCAATGTTCCGGCTTTACGCGGACTTCGACTTTTTCAAATTTTCCGCTTTCTTCATCGACTTCGTACACATCAAACGCCGCGGCATGCCCAAAGTGAACATTGACATTTTCGCCATCGTTTGTGGCGACTGCAACTCTATATTTAGCCATGAGAGAAAGTCTCCTTTACACGGATGCGGTCCATGTAGATTTGTGCGCCGACGTCGTAAACGCCTGGGACGCCGACAGCATCGGCTCGGCAATGCGCGCAATGCTTGAATACGTTGATGAACACTCCCGCCTGCTCCTGCGCGATCGCAAGTGTCTTTGGCGTCGGGGCCGGAATGTCCTTAAAACCGTTTTGCGGAATTAACGGAATGATATTGTACATAATGGCACCCGCTTCGCGCACGGTGGCGGCCACATCTTCAATATGTTTGTCGTTAATGCCCGGGCAAAGAACCGTATTCACTTTGATAAGCGTTCCGCTTTTCGCCACCTTGCGAATGCCTTCAAGCTGGTTATGAATCAGAATTTCGGCTGCTTCTATACCCGTATAAGTTTTGCCGTGGTAGAAAATTCTCGCGTTGATCATTGCTTCAATTTCAGGATCCACGGCATTCACCGTAACCGTGAGCGAATCGATGCCGACATCGATAACTTCGTCTGCCTTGTCATTCAGCAAGAGTCCGTTAGTACTCATGCAGCGAATCAGCTGCGGAAATTCCTTTTTTACCAAGCGGAATGTATCTAGTGCAAAAGGAGTTGCCAAGGTGTCGCCTGGGCCTGCGATTCCCACCGTCGTGAGCTCCGGTACAAATTCCAAAGCCTTGCGAATGTATCCGCACGCTTCTTCGGGCTTAATCACCTTACTTGTATTCCCCGGTACCTGAGCATCTTCGTTAATGCGCCTATCACAAAAACGACACTCGATGTTGCAACCTGGGGCGACAGGCAAATGAATGCGCCCCTTCCGGTTTTTGCAAGCACCAAAACACGGGTGTTCTCTAAAAACTGTTTCTTGACTGGTTGCCATAAAACCTCGCAAGGTGTAGAAACCCTGCACAAAAAATGATCGGCAAAGAACCGATTTAGTTTGTATTAAATAATGTGAACGTTTTGCCTAGCGTTCTGTAGCGTTGTTAATACCTTGACTTCTTTGCCAAAGAAGTCTGGGTGAAAAATAAAAAAAAAGAATAGTCAGTTTCAATACGAATCTGTGGGGAAAATGAAAAAAAATCATTTTGTTAAAGGAGTGATAGGTCTGTTTGGGTGCTGGTTATAGTTGGACGTTATTGCAAAACCAATTTTTTAACAAACTATAGTTTTATGCGGATTGAAGCGATAAATGATTTTTATAACAAAAGTGGAAATTAGATTTTTTTTGACTAAACGGATTCAAAAAGTATTGGAAAGAGTTGACTTAAATTCTAACTTGCTTTTGCCTAGTGATTTTGTAGGAAAACAACAAGGAGACACGATAATATGTCTAAGAAATTACGTCAAATCGCTATTTACGGAAAAGGTGGCATCGGTAAGTCCACCACGACTCAAAACTTGACCGCAGGCCTTGTAGAACAAGGAAAGCACGTTCTTGTGGTCGGTTGCGACCCTAAAGCAGACTCTACTCGCCTTTTGCTCGGCGGCCTTCATCAAAAGACGGTGCTTGACACCATTCGCGATAACAAAACCGAAATTCAGCTTTCTGACCTCGAAAAAGTGGGCTTTAAGGGCGTGCGCTGCGTGGAATCCGGCGGCCCGGAACCGGGCGTGGGTTGCGCAGGCCGCGGCATCATCACTTCCATTAGCATGCTCGAACAACTCGGCGCCTATACCGAAGACCTTGATTACGTTTTCTACGATGTGTTGGGCGACGTGGTGTGCGGCGGTTTCGCCATGCCGATTCGTGAAGGAAAGGCCAAGGAAATTTACATCGTGGCCTCCGGCGAAATGATGGCCCTTTATGCGGCAAACAATATTTGTAAGGGTATCGCCAAGTACGCCCAGCACGGCGAAGTGCGCTTGGGCGGTATCATCTGTAATAGCCGTAATGTGGATAACGAACTGGATTTGCTCCGTGCATTCACCAAGGAACTCAACACGCAGCTCATTCAGTTCGTGCCGCGCAACAACATTGTGCAGCAGGCCGAAATCCGCAAGAAGACCGTGATTGAATTCGAACCCAAGTCTAGCCAGGCAAACGTTTATCGTGAACTTGCCAAGAATATTGACGAAAACGAACTCTTTACCATACCGACCCCGATGACGCAGGACCGTTTGGAACAGATTCTCATCGATTACGGCATGATGGAAAAAGACTACCAGATTTAATGTGAGGGTTCATGGCCAAGACTAATATCAATTTGAATATGACCTCGGTCGAAAATCGCGAATATCGACTGGGTACGATTATCGGCTGGGACGGCAAGGCGAGCGATTTGATTAAGGAATCTGCCTACGACGAACGCAGCGCGAAAAAGCATGGCGGTTGCGCCAGCAAGGGCTCGGGATGCAAACTTTGCGAATTGAGTTCTCCGCTGAACCAAGAAACAATGTGCTCTAACGCAATTGTGCAGTGTCAGGTGGGAAACCTCACGGATTGCGCCTTGATAGACCATTCTCCTATCGGTTGCAGCGGCGAAAATTCCAAGTTTAACCTCTCTATGCATAACGGCCTTCGTCGTCGTGGAAAGCCCCTGCAGAATACGCTGAACATCAGCACGAACCTGAAAGAAAAGGACATGGTCTTTGGCGCTTCCGAAAAACTCCGCCAGACAATCCTTGACGCAAAGGAACGTTTTAACCCCAAGGCGATTTTCATTGGTATGGCTTGCGCTACAGCTATTATCGGTGAAGACATCGACTCCATTGCCGAGGAAATGGAACCTGAAGTTGGCGTGCCTATCATTCCGCTGCACTGCGAAGGATTCCGTTCCAAGCACTGGTCTACGGGTTTCGACGTCGCGTTCCATGGCGTTCTCCGCCAGATTGTGGAACGCCGCCCGACCAAGAAACAGAATGACTTGATCAACATTGTTGCCCTTTGGGGTTCGGACTATTTCTCCGAAATGCTTGCTCCGCTTGGACTGCGCGTAAACTACCTTTTGGATACAGCCTCTTTCGAAGAAATTCGCCAAGCCTCCGAAGCGGTCGCTACCGCAACCTTCTGCGATACGTTGGGCGGCTACATGGCCACGGCTCTTGAAGAATCTTTCGGCGTTCCGCAGATTGATGCTCCGCAACCTTATGGCATCAAGGGTACTGATGCTTGGCTCCGCGCTATCGCAAAAGTTGTTGGCAAAGAAAAAGAAGCCGAAGAATACATCGAAAGCGAACACAAGCGCATTGCTCCGAAGCTTGCTGAACTCCGCGAATTTTTCAAGGGCAAGAATGGCATCGTGATGACAGGTTCTGCATACGCACACGGCCTTATCAGCGTTCTTTCGGAACTGGGAATCGGCCACGATGCTGCTCTCGTGTTCCACCACGACCCCGTTTACGATGGTGGTGGAGAACATCAGGACACCCTTAAGGAATTAGTCGAAACTTACGGCGATATTCCGCACTATACCGTCAGTAAGACTCGCGCCTTCCAGCTTCCGCAGCTATTGAAGCGTGCCAAGACGGATTTCTTGCTCATTCGCCATCCGGGCCTTGCTTCTGTCGCGGGCCATCTCGGATTCCCGACTCTCACCATGGGCGACGAACATATCCCGGTGGGCTACCAGGGCATTCTCCGCATTGGCGAAATGCTCAAGGGCGTGATTTCACGTACCAAGTTCAATCAGGTGCTCAAGCGCAATGTAAAGCTCCCGTATTCCGACTGGTGGCTTTCTCAGGACGATCCGTTCTATTTGACACATCACCCGGAAGCGCTTGAAGATTTGCCGGAACCGAGAAACCTCAAGCTCGGCATCGGCCAGAAAAAAGTTTCGGAAAGCGCATAACAAGGGAGTTTTTAAATGTCTGAATCTACAATTAAAAGAAAGAAGAGTAATTCTATTTCGGACCCCCGATATGCTTGCGCGGTGGGCGCATCCCACACGGTTGTCGGTATTAAAGGGGCCGTCCCTATTGCCAACTGCTCGCCGGGTTGCCAGCTGAAACAAACGGCGTTTCTCACGTTCGAAAATGGCTTCCAGGGCAGCATTTACGCCGGTGCGGGCAACATGCCAAGCGCAAACTCGACTGAAAACGACATCGTTTTTGGCGGCATCAAGACCCTTGATCAGTTGATTAAATCGACGCTCAAGGTTTTTGACGGTGACCTCTATGTGGTTCTTACGGGTTGCGTGGGCGGCTTGATTGGCGACGACGTTTCTACTTTGGTACGCAATTATCGCGATTTGGGTTACCCGATCGTCTCCGTTGATACCGCCGGATTCAAGGGGAACAACCTTTTCGGTCACGAAGAAGTCGTGAACGCGATTGTCGACCAGTTCGTTGGCGATTACAAGGGCGAACGCAAGAAGGGTTTGGTGAACCTTTGGTTCGAAACACCCTACTACAACCAGAATTGGCGCGGTGACTACCAGGAAATCGCTCGCATCCTCCGTGGTGCCGGTTTTGAAGTCAATGTGCTGTTCGGACCGGAAAATAATGGTGTCGTGGATTGGTTGCGTATTCCTGAGGCTCAATTCAATCTGGTGATTTCACCCTGGGTTGGCGTTCGAAACGCGGAGCATCTGGAACAGAAATACGGACAGCCGTTCCTCCATATTCCCGAAATTCCGATCGGAGCCGAAGCGACCGCCGCATTTATCCGCAAGGTCGTTGAATTTGCTGGAATTGACAAGGAACAGAGCGAAAAGTTCATCAAGGAAGAAAATCAGATTTATTACTACTATCTGGAACACTTCTCCGAATTTTTCGCTGAATACTGGTTCGGTATGCCCAGCGAATTTGCCATCACAGCTGATTCAGCCTACACGCTTGCCTACACCAAGTTCCTCGTGGACCAAATCGGTCTTATTCCGCGCAAGGCAATTATCAGTGACGATCCTCCGCAGAAATTCCGCAAAGGTATCGAAGATGCGTTCCACAACATTAGCGAAGGTGTCGATGTCGAAGTGGAGTTTGAAGAAGATGGCTACCTGATTGAAAAGTCCATTAAGGAAGTGAAATTCTCTTCGGGCAAGCCTTTGATTCTTGCGTCTTCGTGGGAAATCAACATTGCCAATGAAAAGAATGCACTGCTTTTCGAAATTACACCGCCATCCAGCGAAACACTGATTATTAACCGGAGTTTCGTCGGTTACAAGGGCGCGCTTAATTTGCTTGAAAAAATCTACAGCGCATCCGTTGGCGGAAAATAATATTCAAGATAAAATAATTTACTCTCCTAAAACAAAAAATGTCGCCTGATTTTCAGGCGGCATTTTTGTAAAAAATTCAAAGTCACTTTTTGTCGCTAATTCTGTTCAAGTTTAATGCTATATTAAGTTATAAAGAAAAAGTATTTTACAAGCTCATTTTTATTTCTACTTTTAACGCACAAAATTTCGAGAACGTCATGTTCCGAAGAGCAAACAAATCAGAACGAGGATACCTATATGTGTAGACTTTATACTTTTGCTCAAGGCATTCGCCAGTAAGCACTCAACCCCACCAAACAAAATTTAATCGCATCGTGCAAAAAAGTTTTTTGCATGGTTGCTTAACTCATAAAAATTTTCAATCAGGAGATTTATAAATGAATATCAATTCGAAAAATATTGCTGCCAAGATTATCCTTTTATCTGCAATCACCTCTTTCGCCGCCGAACCGATTTCGGTCACTACAAAGTCTGGCGTAAGTGCTACCCTCTACGGCTTTGCGTCTCTCAACGCCGCTTACGAAGATTCCAAAAGTAACAATGGTAACTTCGCAAACTTTGTTGCAGCCTCGGACCTTACCAACGAAAACGACGGTGGCTGGCACTTGGCTCCGAACCTGACTCGAATCGGTTTCAATCTTTCGAGCGGTAGCGACACAACTTATTTTAAGGCCAACGGTAAAGTTGAAATTGACTTCTATGGTGGTGGATCCGCCAACAATCCTAACCCGCGTCTCCGCCACGGCTACGGTGAAATTTCTTTCGGCAAGACTGGCTTCTCTATTTTGGGCGGTCAAACTTGGGACGTGATTTCTCCGTTGGTAACCCCGACGCTTAACGCAGGCGTTCTCAACAACTCGGGCGATGCTGGCCTTCGCAGGGCTCAGCTGAGACTCACCGAGAAAATCCCCGTTGGTGAAGGCTCTGTGGATATTGCCGCCGCTGTTGTCCGCACCATCGGCGAAAACCAGCCGTACAATTCCTCTTCTGCCTCTGAAACCGGTACCGACGCCGACATTCCTACTTTCCAGGGCCGCATTGGCTTTGCGCTTCCGCTGTGGGTAGATAAGAAGAAGGCTGGCTTGGGCGTTTCTGGCCATTACGGACAAGAAGAAATCGACTTGGACGCAACCGGTAAAACCAAGGATATTCCCACCTGGTCTGCTAACGTCGACTTGACTCTTCCCATCACGGGCGCGATCACCCTCCTTGGCGAAGGTTTCATCGGTGAAAACCTGGATACGTATGCAGCCGGCATCGGGCGCGGATTTGTTGCCAACGCAGAAGACCCTGAAAGTGTCAAAAGCATCAAGGCGTATGGTGGTTGGTTCGCTCTGCAGGCTAAACTGATCCAAAAACTGGCAATTAATGGTGGCGCAGGTATTGACAAACTGGACCGCGATGACATCGAAACCGTGGGCGGCCGCGAGCAGAACATTTCCGTTTTCGCAAACGCTACCTACAACCTGACTGATGCCTTCTCGCTCGGGATTGAATACCTCCACGTTCAAACAGATTACTTGATCGCAGGCACCGTAAAAGAAGCAGACTTGAACCGCTATCAACTTTCCGCAACTTATGGTTTCTAACGAAGGAGACTTGAATAATGAATCAGAAACAAATTTTCAATAAAATCCGCAATCGAATTGCTTTCACAATCCTCTTTAGCCTCGCCTGCGCTACTTCTGCAATCGCCGCAGACAAGATTTCCATCGGTTATCTGTCTTCTACAGGTCAAGGAAAATTCTTTATCGCTAAAGATGCTGGCATTTTCGAGAAAAATGGCCTTGACGTAACGCTCGTAGAATTTTCGAATTCTGGCGACGGCATTGCCGCTGTCCGCGCAGGTAAACTCGATGCAGGCGCATTCGGTTCGCTCGCTCCGCTCATTCATATTTCGCAGGGTGCCGACATCCGCGTGATTGGTGGCATCATGGGTGGTGACCAGGCCGTGATTACCCGCAAGGAAAATGCAGGGGCAGTTAAAAAGCTGAGTGACCTCAAGGGCAAGAAAATCGCCACCATTCGCTTGGGCACTGCTGACGCCATTGTCCGCGGCGGCCTCAAGAAAGAAGGCGTTGACTGGCGCAAGGACGTCACCATCGTGGAACTCAAGAATCCACCTGCAGTGATCGAAGCCGTCAAGAACGGAAGCGTATTTGCAGGCGTTACTTGGGGACCCCATGACCTTCGCGCCGAAGAAGCAGGCCTTTCCGTGGTGCTCCGCAGTAAGGACATCAACCCCGGTCATATTTGCTGCCGCCTGATTGCTTCGCTCCGCAAAATCGAAGGCCGCGACGATGTTTACAAGCGCTTGGTCAAGTCGCTGATCGAAGCCGAAGAACTGGTGCAAAATGACCACAAGAAGAGTGTGGAAATTATTGCCAAGTGGATCAAGCTCGATACCGCCCTTGTCAACAAGGCGTTCTACAGCGGGCACGTCACGCAAGACACGGACCCCAACGTGAAGGGTGTCGAATTCTTCTGGGATTTCTTGAAAGATGCCGAATTCATCAAGTCCGACAAGAAAGTCTCCGAATACGTTCGCACCGATTTCTATAAGGCCGCCATCGCAGAACTTCGCAAGGAAAATCCCAAGTCCGAATTCTACGCCAAGGCAGAAAACATTTTCAAGTCCAGGAATTAAGGAAAGTATGACAATAAAGCAAAATGGTTTTGAAACAACGAATCTCGATTTTTCGTACGATGGCAGAGCCATCTTGAAAGACATCAACTTGAAAATCAATCAAGGTGAGTTCGTATGTCTGCTAGGCGAAAGCGGTAGTGGCAAGACCACTTTGCTAAACCTTCTCGCTGGGCTTACCAAGCCGAGCGAGGGGCATGTCTACTGGAAAGGAAAAGAAATCGAAAAGCCTTCAGCCGAAAGGAGTGTAGTCTTTCAGGACTACACCCTTTTCCCTTGGCTTACCCTTCTCCAAAATGTAACGCTCGCCATTAAAAAGACAAAAAAACTGAAGACAAGTTACGCCAAAAATTTAGCCGAAGAATACCTGAACCTAGTAGGACTTTCAGGAAGCCTGCATAAATACCCCTTTGAACTTTCGGGCGGAATGCGCCAGCGCGGAGCCATAGCGCGCGCCTTAAGTGTCAGCGCTGACGCCCTTCTTTTAGACGAACCCTTTGGCGCTCTTGATCCGGTAAACAGGGCGAGCTTGCAAGATTTAGTCTTGGAGCTTTGCCGCGGCGTCAAAGACCGGCCGATTACCACATTGTTTGTCACGCACGACATTCGTGAAGCCGTTTATCTCGGGAGCCGCATTATCGTTTTAGGCTCTACCCCGGGGCGCATCATTGCGGACATCCCGCTTGATTTCCCGGTAAAGAAGAATCGCGGCGAATGGTTTCGCAACGAAAAAGTCCAACAAACCATTGCAACTATTGAAGACGCCTACCACAAGGACATCCTTGAAAAACTAGGCCACATTGTACAAGGAGGTGCCAGCATATGAGAACTTTTACAAAATACTTATCCAAGTTTTCAGGAATCCTTTTTCTTCTCGTTTTATTTGGAATTTGGGTGTTGATCAGTTGCGGCCCCGAATGGGACAGTCAATATTTGTTCCCATCTCCTAAGGCTGTACTGAAAGCCCTCTTCGATTCTCGTGAAGAACTTTTGCGCAGTGCAGGAGCCTCTCTTTTAAAACTGGTGCCCGCCTATTTGGTGGCGTCGATTGTCGGAATCTCTATCGGAATTGTTTCTGGTTCCATTCCGTGGGTCTCCAATATGCTAAAACCCATTTCCAGGTTTGCGGCCCCCATTCCCCCCAACGTTTACATTCCTTACGCGATAGCGATTCTTCCGACGTTCTATTTGTCTTCGACATTCATCATTTTTATTGCCGCCTTTTGGCCCATCTACTTGAATACGGCTGCCGGTGCCGCCGAAATCCCCGAAAAATACAAGCGTAACGCCGCCATTATCGGAATCGGAAAGTTTGAGTACTTGTGGAGAATCGCCCTTGTAGCAAGCCTGCCGTCAATATTTTCGGGGCTTTCTGTAGGCATGGGACTTTCGTTCATCATGCTCACCGTGGCAGAACTTTTCGGCGAAAACACGGGGCTCGGTCACTTTGTGCAATTTTACGCCGACTATTCCGATTACCCCAACATGGTTGCAGGCATTCTTTGGACAGGCATTGTGGTGCTTGCGATTATGGAACTGTTTGAACTTGTTAAACGCAAGCTCCTGTTCTGGACAAAAGCGAATTAGTCATTCTTCAAAATATTTATATTAGCGGTGGAAATTGGAGATTTAAAATGAGTCTGACCCTTGAACGCGCAAAAGAAATCAACAATGGACACGTGACCGAAGAATCGCTGGTCATCCATTCCCTCAACGTATGCTATGCCATGGGCGCGATGGCCAAGCACTTCGGCGAGGACGTTGAACACTGGCAGGCCGTGGGCTACCTGCACGATTACGACTACCAGGAATTTCCCGAAGAACACTTGCAGCACACCGAAAAGGAACTGCTCGCACAAGGCGTTTCCGAAGAAGACGTGCGTGCCATTTTGGCGCACGGCTTTGAAATCGTGAACCAGGTGGAACCCAAGACCAACATGGAAAAGAGCCTGTTCACCGTGGACGAACTCACCGGAATCATCCAGGCCTGCGCAAGAATGCGCCCCAACGGAATTTTGGACCTCGAAGTGAAAAGTTTTATGAAGAAGTTCAAGGACAAGAAATTCGCCGCCAAGTGCAACCGCGACTACATTCTGAAAGGCTGCGCCCTGCTCGGCTTGGACGTGAAAGACGTCGCCGCCATCTGCATCGAGGGAATGCGCGAACACGCCGCAGAAATCGGCCTAGCAGGGAACGCCGCGTAATTACGACGCTATCCAAAAACCGTAAAGTTTTCCAAAAACTGTAACGAAAAATGCCAAAGTGCCCAGCGAAAGCGCTTTGGCATATTTTTTGCATTCTATGGGGCGCAGGATTTAATATGATTTCTTTGAACGATTACTTGTTTTCTGGAAACACGGTGCTGAAAATTTTGCACCAGTATTCAAGCGACCTCAGAAACGGGGCGAAGGTGACGCGCAACAGCATTGACCTTGCGCACGCGAATTTCTTGACGCAGATTATTGAACTGCTGGAGCACAACGACTTCTTGACTTCGCAATCCCAGCGAATCAAGGAATTCTACAAGTACATGACGAGGGAGTATCCCTTTCTGGCCTTTACCTTTAAGGGGCGCATCAAGTCGCTCATTCGTGCCGAAGAAAAATTCAACGGCTACATCCTTGAATACATTAGCAACTATTATCAAAAGAATGGCAAGTTCCCGT
This sequence comes from Fibrobacterales bacterium Fibro_02, assembly GCA_001603905.1. GTDB lineage: Bacteria > Fibrobacterota > Fibrobacteria > Fibrobacterales > Fibrobacteraceae > Fibrobacter. The sequence continues at coordinate 41,588 of LVAE01000048.1, read as the reverse complement.
CTGAAGCGGAACTGAAAAGCGTGCTGAATTTTCGCGACCTGATTGCCTACCGTATCGTTATTTCGATGCCGGTTTGCCACATTAAAAAAGGCGAAGATCGCAGCGAAGTCGAGCGTAAATACCTGTACGAAATCGCGAACGTTGTGCCGGAGTTCCTTGAAGAGCGGGGGTTCACTCCAGAGATTTCGAAACATCTGGATGGCGGGCATTCCGACCTGCTTGCAGATCCCGTTCGGCCATATTACCATGATTCTGTGGCGACTCCGAGAAATTCGGGCTACCAGTCGTTGCATATAACTTTTTACGACAACTTGGCGCGTTGCTATACGGAGCTGCAGCTCAGAACCAAGGACATGGACGATTTTGCCGAGATTGGCGAAGCGAATCATTTTGGCTACGAGAAAACGCAAGAGGTGCGCCGCAGCAAGCACGACGAAATTCCGAGCGGCGAGTGCGTGTATTTTGACGAGGCTTACGAGCGCCTGACAAAATTGCAGGAAATCGAGCTCGCGAATGTGGACGTGAACATGTTCAAGGCAATCAACAACCAGCTAATAAACGACGGTTGCGGCCTTTTCCGCGGTCGTCAGATCTTGCCGTTCGAGCACCTGTCCCGTTTCCAGAACGACTTGATTGACTGATTTGATTGAAAAGCTATAAAAAAAATGTATATCCCGAAATATTGCACCGTTTAGGTGCAATTTTTATTTTTGATGTATCATATCGTTAAATCTGTGAGTTGCCGTCATTAATTTTTTTTTCTACACGACAAAGATGTCCGAAGTCAAACAAATCCCTGCAAAAGATTTTCACAAGATTGATTCCAAAAACTCAACCTTGTTGGATCTTCGCGAACCGAGCGAGTCCATTGTACGTCCCGTAAGTGGGGCTATTCTAATTCCATTTTCTGAGTTGTCCAAGAAGATTGATAGCATCCCGAAAGACAAGCCTGTTTACGTATTCTGTTCTACAGGAGATCGTTCCGAAGAGGTTGCCGAAATTCTCGCCGATCGCGATTACGACGTGTACAATGTAGAAGGCGGGCTTGACGCTGTCCCGAAAATTTGCTTCGTAGATGCCAAGGGGGTAAAATGCCCGGGTCCAATCGTGAAGGTGGACGAAGCGGTCAAAAGCGTGGCCGTTGGCGAAGAAGTCCAGGTGGAAGCGACCGAGAAGGCTTTCTTCTCGGATGTGAATGTCTGGTGCCAGCGTACCGGCAATGAATTGAAATCGCTTTTCGAAAAAGACGGCGTAATCTATGCGACCATCGTAAAGCGCGACGCACCCAAATCTCTTGAAAATCGGGAATTTGAGCACGGCAAGACCTTTGTCGTGTTCAGCGGCGATTTGGACAAGGCGATTGCCTCGTTCATCATGGCGAATGGTGCTGCCGCCATGGGCCGCTCGGTTACCATGTTCTTCACCTTCTGGGGCGTAAGCATTTTGCGCAGGCCCGAAACGGTGCGCGTCAAGAAATCGCTCATCGGAAAAATGTTTGGATTCATGATGCCCCGCGGATCCAAGAAACTCGGGCTATCGCGCATGAACTTCGGCGGAATCGGGGCGAAAATGATTCGTGCGGTTATGAAGAAAAACGGAGTTTCTTCGCTAGAAGAACTGATTGAAAATGCTCGGCAAAAAGGCGTAAAATTCGTTGCCTGTCAGATGTCAATGGAACTCATGGGCATCACAGCCGAAGAGCTGATTGACGGCGTGGAACTTGGCGGTGTCGCGACGATGCTCGGTTCCGCCGAAAAATCCGACTTGACGTATTTTATTTAAGCGAAGCCTGCGATATGTACGATTTCGACACCGTAGTCGATCGACGAAATGGCGATTCTATAAAATGGAAAGTCGCCGAAAACGAGCTGCCCATGTGGGTGGCGGATATGGATTTCCGGACTGCCCCCGAAATTTTGGATGCGCTCAAAAGCCGCTTGGATCATGGCGTTTTCGGGTATGCGGATGTTCCCGACGCCTGGTACAATGCTTACATCAATTGGTGGGGTAGGCGGCATCACTTGAAAATGGAGAAAGAAAATCTGATTTTCTCTGCAGGTGTGATGCCTTCGATTTTCTCCGTAATCGAGCAGCTTGCCGCTCCGGGCGAAAACATCGTCATCCAATCTCCAGTCTACAATAACTTCTACAACTGCATCGAAAATAGCGATTGTAACGTTGTCGAAAATAAACTTTTGTATAAGAACGGAACTTACGCCATCGATTTTACGGATCTGGAACAAAAGCTATCGAATCCGCAGACAACAGTGATGATTCTCTGCAATCCCCACAACCCGATTGGAAAAATCTGGAGTGCGGAAGATTTGGCAAAAATCGGCGAACTTGCCAAGAAGTACAATGTCACCGTCATTTCCGATGAAATCCACTGCGACATTACGGAGCCTGGGAAAAGTTACGTGCCGTTTGCGGCGGCTTCCGAAACTTGCCGCGAAGTAAGCGTTACTTGCATAGCGCCCACGAAGACTTTCAACTTGGCGGGTCTCCATACTTCGGCGGTATATGTAGCAAGCCCCATTTTGAGGCGCAAGGTACGGCATGCGTTGTACACGGACAAGATCGCCGCGCCCAATTCCTTTGCGACGGTGGCCGCGATTGCTGCGTTTGAACAGGGCGAGCCATGGCTTGAAAGCCTGCGCGAATACCTCTGGAAAAACCGGAAACTGGTCGAAGACTTTTTGGCGAAGGAACTTCCGGAAATCAAGGCTGTCAAGGGCGACGCCACTTACCTTGTGTGGCTTGACATTTCGGCGTTGCCTGAAACTGGGCGAAATGTTGCCGCCTATTTAAGGCGTAAAACGGGACTGTTTCTTATAGGCGGCGATGTTTACGGTGCCGGCGGTGAACATTTCTTGCGAATGAATGTCGCCTGCCCTAAGAGTGTATGCCAAGAAGGGCTGAATCGGCTTAAACAGGGAATTGCAGCGTTACTACAAGCGTGATTTTTTTTACGCATCAGTGATGATGCGAATGGTCATGCACGGAATGGCCTTGCTGCAAAAAATCCTGCTGAATATCGCCGTGTGAATGATGGTGAGAATGATTCATCTCGACGGATTGCTTTTCCGGCTGGTAGCCTGCAATGGACGGATCCACCATGCCAAAAATCATGGCGATGTGTGAAAGAACCAGGAATGCTGCCAGCAAGGAAATGCGAATGACGTTTCTTTTCTTCGGCTCCGCATGCTTAAAGAACAGCTTTAAGTTGAGTAGCGCAAGCAGAATCATCGGGATACCCGCCAGCAGGTACGAGAAGATGGCGACTACATCGACCCATGTCCTGAATTCTCCGTTGGACGCGAGCGGCAGGACCACTGTAGGGACGAGGTAAAGGATGATGCCGATAAATGCAACACCCGCAAGTACGCCGCACACGCGGTTCACTTTTTTTGTCAACCCGGCTCTTTGTGAGAGTAGCGGAATCAACAGTTCCGTAATCGCGATGGTTTCTGCCAAGACGACAGGAATCGCCATGAACAAAATCAAGTTCCACGGCGAATTTTGCATCAGTAAATCCATATAATGGGTAGAAGACATAAGATTCTCCAGAAATTATTTCCTATATTTTATGTAGGAAAGTAGTAAAAACTGACTTTTGAAACCACATTTGGGGTTATATTATTTTTCTATAGGATTTTTTTACAATGAATCGACAAACGGCTCTCGATATTTTGAACGCGAATGCGGATTCCTTGCCTAACTTGATTGAACAGGCATATCAGCTGCGTACCAAGTACAAAGGCAACCGCGTAAGCATCCAGTTGCTCACCAATGTCCGCAGCGGAAACTGCACGCAGAACTGCGCCTATTGCGCCCAGTCCCGCGATTCCGAAGCACCGATCGAAAAGTACCGCTATGTAGAAGACAAGAAACTTTACGGTGACAACGACCTCGTTGACGAAATGCTTTTGGCGAGGCACTGCATTGGACTCAGCGGCATCCGTTTTGCGGACGACGATATCGAAAAACTCGCCGAACGCATCCGCAAGATGAAAAAGAACGACACGCAAATCTGTTGTTCCATCGGGTTCCTGACCGAAAAACAGGCGTTGATTCTTAAGGAAGCGGGGCTAAACCGCATCAATCACAACCTGAACAGCAGCCGTCGTTTTTACCCGAGCATTTGCACCACGCACACTTACCAGGAGCGAATTGACAACTTGAAAATGCTGAAGGGCCTCGGCTTCGAAATTTGTTCCGGTGGCATCATCGGCATGGGTGAAACGCCCGAAGACGTGGTGGACATGCTTTTTGAATTGCTGGAGATTAATCCGGACTCGGTGCCCATCAACTTCTTGCTCCCGGTAGAAGGCACGCGCCTTGCGACGCGAGATATTTCGGCGCTGACGCCCGAATACTGTATCAAGGTGCTTTGCCTTGCGCGCCTCATGCTCCCGAAATCGGACATCCGCTGCGCCGCCGGCCGCGAAGTGTATTTCAAAGGCCACGAAAAAGAACTTTTCAAGGTCGTCGATTCCATCTTCGCTTCAGGTTACCTTACCGAGGGCGGCCAAGGACTCAACGAAACGTTTAAGACGATCGAAAATGCCGGCTTCACCTGGTTTGTAGAAAGCACAGATAAATAATCGTCGTGCGGGGCACATCGTGTCACTAGAAGTTGCACTTTCATTTTTGCTTTACGCCTTTGTTTCGGGAATTACCCCGGGACCCGCGAATCTTTGCTCGCTGTCCGTGGCAATGAAAAGTGGAAAAAGTGTGGCGATAAAGCAATGGTACGGGCTTTTTACCGGATACACGATTGTTGCGCTTGCGTCCGTTTTTATCGTTTATTTTATTAGCAGTGCGTTTGAAAGTTTTATCGAAGTATTCTCGTTCATTGGCGCTGCTTATATTGCATACTTGGCCATAAGCCTTTCGCTTCAAGCGATTAAACCATACGATGAAATTCACGACAGCCGCACCACCGGCAATTTCCGCACAGGCTTTTTCGTGCAACTTACAAACGTGAAGATAATGGTGTTTTGCTTGACGGCGATTACGACCTACATGCTTCCTTACCACCAGGATTTTCCGCACATCCTTATATTTGGCCTAGTTTTGCCATTTACAGGGCCTGTATGCAATTTGGCATGGCTTTTCGCGGGTGTTTTGCTTCAAGGTATATTCCGAAAACACCACCGAATTTTCTATACGCTTATGGGACTCTCGCTACTTTACTGCGCGATTGGAATTGTGTGGTAAATAGCGTTAAGCCAATTCCACTTCGACAACGCCGCGCACTGAATTGAAACAGTAGATTTTCTCGGCAGTTTCAAGGTCGCGTGGATACAAGATTTTTTCTTGGATTTTGCCTTCACGGAGCAGTTTTTGTCGGGTAATTCCGTTTAAAAGTCCGCACTTGATTGGCGGAGTGTAAATGATCCCGTTCTGTTTGATGCCTATGTTAGTGAAGGTTCCTTCGGTAATTTCGCCTTTTTCGTTAATCCCAATTTCATCGAAAACATCCTTGGGTGCAGGCAGGCGGATGCTGGTTTTATGGTACAAAAAAGGATTCTCTGAATTTACGTGATAGCCAATTCTGACTTTCGGATTTTGCTTTGGAGCCGGAATGGGCCTTGTCGTGACTTCGAAATGTCCATCTTTGAAAAGTTCAATTCGGTTGACAATTTCTTTATTGAATCCGATTTTTTCAATATCACAATTCCACACGAAGCCTAATTCCTGCGCTGATTTTTTGAGACGTTCAACGTGCATCTCAAAATCGGTAATTCCCGTTTCGATAAGCGAAAAATCAGTTCTTAAGAATTCGGCCTTGGTCATAGTTTCTTCCCATTCGTTTTCGGCAGTAGAATTCCAAGTGATGGCACTGCCCGCATCGTAACGATAAATCGGTTCGCTGTTTAGTTTTTGCAAGATTCTAATCGGGACGGAAAATACGACTTCATTTTGATGCAAATACCCGATTGCCCCACAATAGACGCCACGGGATTTCGGCTCGGTTTCGTCGATGATTTGCATGGTCGAAATTTTCGGTGCGCCGGTAATGGATCCGCAGGGGTAAATCGCTTCAAAAATGTCGTAAAGAGTCGCGTCGTTTCTAAGTTCCGAAGAGATTTCGGATGTCATCTGGAACAATGTTTTGTGCGCTTCAATTTCGAACATTTTGTCTGCGCGGACCGTTCCTGGTTTAGAAATCCGTCCCAAGTCATTCCGCAGCAAATCGACAATCATGATGTTTTCGGTGCGGTTTTTAAGGTCATTAAAGAGAAATTCCTTCAACTTGGCATCTTCTTCGGAATCATTCCCTCTTTTGACCGTCCCCTTCATTGGTTTTGTCCGGATTTTGTTACCGCTCAAAGTGAAGAACAGTTCAGGAGAAAAGGAGAGGATTGTTTCGTATTTATTCTGCAAAAAGGCATTGTAGGGCGTCCGCTGATTTTGCAGAAGGTAATTGTACAAATCAATTTCGCTCGCATTGGTCTTTAGCGACGACGGATAAGTGTAATTCACTTCGTATGTGATACCCTTCCTAATCTGTTCCTTGATATAGGCAATCTTCTCAAAGTATTCTTCTCTGCTGATAAGCGGAGTTACAATGGTGCCGATTTTGCAATCAGGCACCTTGTGCTCAAAAGGTTTATAACTATCAAAAGCCTCGAAATAAACCAATGGCAGGTTGTCGGCGATATTTTTAAGATCATACCGCATATAACCCACAAGGTAGAGCCCCTTGTTTTTCAGAAACTCTACTTTATCTAAAGCGGGTTTGACCTGATTCGGGAGGAATGCTTCAATGGTTTCAACAGAATTTTCAAAAACTTTGTCGGCGTATATCAACATAGCGCGGCCAAAGTTAGTAAAAATGAGAAATCATTTCCAAAAAATATCGATGTACGCGCAAGTCTTCATTGAGTTCCGGGTGGAACGAAATGGCCAGTTGATTTTTATAGCGTATAGCGACAATTTGGTCATTGACAGTTGCTAAAACCTGGACGCCCTCGCTGGCACTTTGTATGAGTGGTGCGCGGATAAATGTCATCGGAACTTTGCCGATTCCTTCAAAGTTTTCTTCGGCATAAAAACTTCCGAGCTGACGGCCATATGCGTTGCGCTCGACAGTAGCGGGAAGGGCTCCGAAATAGGTGTGGGAATCGTTACTCAACTTATTGGCAAGCAGAATTAGGCCGGCGCAAGTTCCAAAAGTCGGAAGGCCTTTCTCGATGAGATTTTTGAGCGGTTCAAAAAGCCCGAGATCGTGCAGAAGTTTTCCTTGCACGGTGCTTTCGCCACCGGGGAGCACAAGACCGTCCAAATGTCGGTCAAGGTCGCGTAACTGCCTGATTTCAAATACTTCGGCGCCCAGCGATTTGAGGATGCGTTCATGTTCAATGAACGCCCCCTGCACCGCGAGTACGCCAATTTGCGGTTTGCTAATTTCCATTACTTTCCCCTTTCGGCCATCAGCAGCGCGATTTCCTGTTCATTGATACCGACCATGGCTTCACCTAAGTCTTCAGAGAGCTTGGCGATAAGCTTTGCATCGGTGTAATTGGTTACTGCCTGTACAATGGCGGCGGCACGCTTGGCGGGGTTGCCCGACTTGAAGATTCCGGAGCCTACGAAAACGCCTTCGGCTCCGAGCTGCATCATGAGGGCGGCATCGGCGGGGGTGGCAACACCACCGGCAGCGAAGTTCACCACAGGAAGTTTCTTATGGTCGTGAACGAAGCGCACCAGGTCGTACGATACCTGGAGTTCCTTGGCATGGTTAAAGAGTTCGTCTTCGCGCATGCTCGAAATGCGGGCGATTTCCTGGTTCATTAGGCGCATGTGTCGTACGGCCTGGACGATGTCGCCCGTACCCGGCTCGCCCTTGGTACGGATCATCGACGCTCCTTCTTCAATACGGCGCAGCGCTTCGCCTAAGTCCTTCGCGCCGCAGACAAACGGCACGTCGAATTCGCGCTTATTGATGTGAAAAATGTCATCGGCGGGGGAGAGCACTTCGCTTTCATCGATGTAGTCGATCTCGATGGCCTGCAAAATCTGCGCTTCGGCAAAGTGGCCAATACGGCATTTGGCCATGACCGGGATAGAGACGGCATCCTGAATGCCTTTGATCATCTTGGGGTCGCTCATGCGCGACACACCGCCCGCGGCACGGATATCGGCAGGGATGCGTTCCAATGCCATCACGGCGGCGGCCCCGGCGGCTTCGGCAATTTTGGCTTGTTCGGGGGTAGTCACATCCATAATGACACCGCCCTTGAGCATCTGGGCAAGATTCTTATTGAGTTCGTAACGGTTCTGGTCAGACATGTAAATCTCCTTGGTTGTGGAATGGTTTAATTTCAGGTTGTAATTTAAAACATTCGCTTGACCTGCACAATATTCAGTTTTTTACTATTTTTATAAGGTCAGTTAAATATCAGATTTACAAATTCAATAAGGTCAGTTTCATGTTCACTTACGATATGTCCAAGGCGGGAGCTAACAGCCTCTACCATTACCTTTACCAATGCATCAAAAAAGAGATCGTAAGCGGAAACGTCCTTGCCGAAGACCAGCTCCCTTCCAAACGCAACCTCGCGCAGAATCTTGGCGTTAGCGTTGTGACCGTTGAAAACGCTTACGCCCAGCTCCTCGCCGAAGGCTACATTTACTCGCTCCCTAAAAAAGGCTTCTTTGTTGCAGACATAAATGCCGCGGCTAATGCGCAAGTCCATCGGAACCGCAAGAAACCCCGCACGCGCAGGCTTCACGCAGAACTCTCCGACGAAGCAGAACATGTCAACTCGAAATATATCGCCGACTTCGCAAGCAATGGCGCCGACATCGAGGCATTCCCCTTTACCACTTGGGCAAAAATCACTCGCGAGGTCCTTTGCGAAAGGCAAAATGATTTGCTGCAAGTTTCTCCTGGAATGGGCTCACTGGAACTTCGCCGAGCCATTGTCCGCATGCTCCGCGAATTCAGAAATATCCAGGTGTCGCCAGAACAGATTGTCATTGGTGCCGGGACTGATTACCTTTATGGCTTGCTAGTACAATTGCTCGGATTTGACAAGTGCTATGGCGTAGAAGATCCTGGCTGGGGCAAAATTTCAAAACTGTACAGCCAATACGGCGTCAAGGTGTGTCATATTCCCATTGCGGCAGAAAGTTTCGTAGACTCCGTCAAGAAATCTGATGTTGATGTCGTTCATATTTCACCGGCGCACCATTTCCCGACCGGGATGGTGATGCCTGTCGGCGAACGCTATCGTCTGCTCAGTTGGGCTGCCGAATCCCAAAATCGCTACATCGTCGAAGATGACTATGACAGCGAATTCCGCATGACCGGAAAGCCCATCCCCGCATTACAGAACATTGATGTTACCGAAAAGGTGATTTACCTGAATACCTTTTCCAAGACGATGACTTCTGCGATTCGCCTCAGTTATATGGTGCTCCCGCCGCATCTTGCCGAGAAATTCCATAACAAACTTTCGTTCTATTCGTGTACGGTTTCGAACCTTGATCAGTATGTAATGGCCAGGTTCATTGATCTCGGTTACTACGAGACGCACATCAACCGCATGCGCAACCTGTACCGAGCTAAGCGCGATATACTTTTGTCGGCTATCCGCAAGAGCAAGCTTTCGAATGTTTCCCGAATTTACGAAGAAGATGCAGGACTCCACTTTATCTTGGAAGTGAACACGAAATGTTCCGATATAGAATTCTGCAACCGCGCCCGATTCCGTGGGGTAAACATCCGCGCCCTTTCGGAGTATTATTTTGAGGCGAAGCCATCGCAGCACAAGTTTGTCGTGAACTATTCGTCGGTCGATAAAACGAACATGCAAAAAGCGGTGGAGATACTTGCGGGCCTGTGCAACTAAAAAGGATTATTTCAATCACACGTACTTTGAGAGAGTCACGACATCTTCGCCGCTCCACGTGTAAAGCGCAAGCAGCGGCTCGTCTTTTGTTTGCATGGAATGTACGTGGTTCGAGGGGTGCAGAATAAATTCTCCGGGGCCGCGGACTTTTGAAACGCCGTCTAATGTCCAAACGGCAAGGCCCGAAAGTACCACATAAAGTTCCGTGGCGGGGTGGTAATGAGCCGGATACAAGGTGTTCTTTCCGAGAAGCGTAAACCCGAAACAAAAATGATCGTCATGGTACGGCGCTTCGGGCCCGAGGATTTCTCCCCAGCCCATACGGTTTCCTAAATCGGGCATATCGGCGCGAGGCTCGTAATTATACTTCCATGGCAAAAAGGGGAGCGCGGGCTTTAACGCGTTCAACAAATTTGCAGTCTCTGAACATCCATGTTTTGCGGAGTCTTCAATCCAGCGAATCAGCGGCGAATCGCTTTTTTCGAAAGTCACGTTAGGGGAGGGAATTTCGCGCACAACAAATTTCGCGGCTTCGCGGCCAATATCATCATCGATTTTGGAGCGTTCATTCAGAAATCGCTTTGATTCGTCTATTAAATGGGCGATAAAATCTTGCATCAAAATCGGCTCGCTTTACTTCAGGCTTGATTTCAGTACGGCAACCGTATGGCCGATAACTTCGCCTTTTTGGAATGCTTCGTAAGCTTCTTTGGCGGTAAGTTTCGAAGATTCAAGTGACTTCTCGATTTCAAAAGCATTTTTGCCGGATTCCTTTACCGAAATGCTGGCGAATGCTTTTTGCAAGTCAGCTGCACGGTAGAACCGGAACGGTCCGAGACCCGCCTTTTCTTGTGCGGCATAGCCCGAAATCACGTCTTCGGGTTCCGCCTGTACTTTCCAGGAATAAGTGAAAATTTCAGAAGAAAGTCCCGCCAGTTCGCCGAGCTTGATAAATGCGCTGAGCGGTACACGGCCACCGAGTGTCGAATAGACGGCTCCCTTGTCAGCCAAGTAATCACGGGCCTGCTTAAGCGCCAGATAATGCAAATCCAGCATCTGTTCGTGCACAAATTCCGGAATCACTTCGACACGCTTTTCCAGGTAATGACCGCTGTTTCGTTTGTCTTCGATCTTGGTGTTGTCCGTCAGCGGAACATTGGGCAAGTTCTCGTAAATCACGTCGTAACGGCGCTTGCCATTTTGAAGAGGTTGCAACAAGTCGCCTGCCCCGAATTCCAATTCAACCGAATTTGCATCCTTCAAATTCTTCTTGATGTTTTCGGCAGCGGCGTTCACCACGCTTTTCTGCAAGTCGGTAAAGCCCACGCGCTTTGCTCCCAAGAGTTCAATGCCCGTCAAGACATCGATACCGGAGCCCGTACCGATAGAAGCGAAAGCTTCCACGTCGTGCCCCAAGTTTTCGCGAATCAGTTTGAATGCCGGAGCCGCAATGTAGGCGACCCAATCGCTAGTAATATCTTCGGTTTTGGGCAAGTAGGCGTGATCCGTTACTGCCACAGAAAGATAATCTTGAACGTGCTTCGGCGCACCATCTAAAGCCAGATATGTTTTTACATCAACTAAAATACTCATTTATAGATAACCTCTTTTTTTTGAGAGCAAATATAGATGTTGCCTATTGCTGCGTCTAATACAAAATTCCTAGCGCTTGCTATCAATTTTTTATATAAGTAAAATCGTGTTTTTCGCTTGACAAAGCTTATGCGTTTATGTAGATTTATGCATAAGAAATTCAAACCACGTTTTTTCAGCGCTTGGGAATGCTCAAAAATGCGACGTTCTTTTCGGTGCTGTTAACAAAAGGAGCCTAACACAATGGCACATTATCTCTTTACTTCTGAATCCGTGTCCAAGGGACACCCCGACAAAGTTTGCGACCAGATCTCGGACGCTATTCTTGACGCCTGCCTTGCGCAGGACCCGAACAGCCGCGTGGCCTGCGAAACACTCGCCAATACTGGCCTCGTCGTGATTTCTGGTGAAATTTCTACGAAGGCAGTTATCGATTACCAACAAATTGCTCGTAAGACTATCAAGAGCATCGGCTATGTGAACCCGGAACTCGCTTTTGATTACAAGGGCTGCTCCGTGCTCGTCGCCGTAGATAAGCAGTCTCCCGATATCGCTCAGGGTGTTGACGCCAAAGCTGCCGAAGGTAAGGAAGACGACAAGCAAGGTGCGGGCGATCAAGGCATGATGTTTGGCTACGCCGTGAATGAAACCAAGGAACTGATGCCGCTTCCGATCAGTCTTGCTCACAAGCTCATGGAAGAAATCCAGAACCTCCGCGAATCCGGCAAAATCAAGTGGCTCCGCCCCGACGCAAAATCTCAGGTGACTGTTGAATACGACGAAAACGATAAGCCCGTACGCGTCGATACCGTGGTGGTCAGCACCCAGCACGATGAATTCGTGAACGGCAAGGAACTCAAGCATTCTACAATCGAAAAGGAAATCGTCGAAAAGCTGATTAAGAAGGTGATTCCTGCAAAGCTTTTGGATAAGAAGACTCGCTTCCTCATTAATCCGACGGGTAAATTCGTGATTGGTGGCCCGCACGGTGACTGCGGTCTCACGGGCCGTAAGATTATCGTGGACACCTACGGTGGCATGGGCCGTCACGGTGGTGGCGCTTTCAGCGGCAAGGACCCTTCCAAGGTGGACCGCAGTGCCGCTTACGCCGCTCGCTATGTGGCAAAGAATATTGTGGCAGCTGGTCTTGCAGATCGTTGCGAAGTGCAGCTTGCCTACGCTATCGGTTATTCCAAGCCGGTGTCTGTGCTGGTGAATACTTTCAAGACCGGCAAGATTGATGACCGCAAGATTGAAGAAATCGTAAAGAAGACTTTCGACCTTTCTCCGGCAGGCATCGTGAAGATGCTCGACTTGAAGAAGCCCGGCTACCAGGCAACTGCCGCGCTCGGCCATTTCGGCCGCACCGGTGCACGCTTCACTTGGGAAAAGACGGACAAGGCGACAACTTTGAAGAAACTCGCCAAAGCATAAGCGAATTCTCTCTAGCAAAAAGATTAAGGCTCGTCAAACGACGAGCCTTTTTTGTATACAAAAAACACCCTCGGCAACTAATGCTGCCGAGGGGACCTGCGCGGAGAGTAGTGCGCAGGAATTTAGGAGCGAAGCTTATTACTTATTCCAGTCAACTTCACGGTAGATTTTTTCGGTGAATTCATCGGCATTCAGCTGCAGGTATCCGACCTTATGCAGCAGGTCTGCGAAGTAATGCAAGTCGGCTTTCAGGTTGCGACCACTCTTGATTTTCTGTTCAGGAGACTGGTATTCGTAAGACTTGATGAGTGCCGTTGCGAATTCCTTGTCTTCGATTGCGGAATGTTTGCCGGCCTGCATAAGTTCCACGGTTTCTTCCGGGTGTTCGCTGATCCAGGTGTGAGCCTGTTCAAGAGCGCGGAGAAGAGCCTTGATCTTTTCCGGTTCTTTTTCCAGAAGGACTCCCGAAACATAATAGAAACAGCAATAGCGACCGGCAAAAACGGGGTCTGTTGCCAAATCCATCAGCACATCGGCGCGACCGTCAGCTGCGGCAAGGCTTCCCAGCGGATCCCAAAGCGAAACCGCTTCGACCTGCCCGCGTTCCAAGGCTTCGAGAGCCAAGTTGCCGTCAGCATAGGGCAAGAATTGAACATCGTTTATGGCAGAAACACCGTTTGCTTCAAGCCAAAGTGTCGCGGCCTGGTGCGGGGTAGCGCCAATGGCGTTCACGGCAATCTTTTTGCCCTTCAGGTCCTTCGCAGAGCGAATCGGTGAACCCTTCTTGACAAGCAGATGAATGCAGCCGATATGGAAACCTTCGACCACCTTGATGTTCACGCCGTTTTCAACGGACTGGAAAAAGGCGAAGTCGGAGTTTGTAATCGGATAGGTTCCGTTGTTGAGCCCGATTTTACGGGTTTCCGCGTTTGCCGACACGAACTTCACATCGACACCTTCTTTGGCGAAGAAACCTTTTTCCTTGGCGACAAAGAACGGTGCAATGCAAAGGGTTCCATCGGAAACGGGGATTTCTACGGTGCCGTATTTAAAGGCGGGATCGCTTGTTGCTGCGGTCTTTTCGGTTTTTTCTTCTTCGCAAGCAGTGAGTGCAAAACCCAAAGAGAAAACGGCTGCGAACGATAGTAATGTTTGAATTAATTTCATTTTTAACTCTCCTGTGTTTTATTTTTTGATACTTGCTTTAATCGCCTGCTCAAAATCGGCGATAATGTCGCGCGGATCCTCGATACCGACGGACACGCGAATCATGTCGTCAGGAATTCCTGCTGCAAGCCTGTCCTTCGGCGAAAGCTGGGAATGAGTACTTGTTGCCGGGTGCAGCACACTTGTGCGAGCATCGCCCACATGCACCACCAATGCCGCGACCTTCAGCGCTTTCACAAACGAGCGAATGGCCGCCTTGCCTCCCTTGAGGCCAAAGGTCAGCACGCCGCTTCCGCCTTGGTAATCGAAATACTTGCGAATGCGCTTGTTATTCGGGCTAGATTTGAGCGCCGGATAGTTGACCCAGTTTACCGCCGGGTGCTTGGAAAGGTATTCCGCCAAGGCCAAGGCGTTAGAACTGTGCTGCGGCATGCGTAAATGCAGAGTTTCAAGGCCCAGGTTCAAAAGGAATGCGTTGAACGGACTCTGGGCGGCACCGAAATCGCGCAAAAATTGGGCGCGGGCCTTGACAATGTAGGCGGCACGGCCAAATTTTTCGGTATAAGAAGTGTTGGCGTATTGCGCATCGGGATTGACAAGATCCGGGAACTTTCCGTTATTCCAGTTGTAATTGCCGCCGTCAATCACGACACCGCCCAAAGCGATGGCATGACCATCAATGTACTTGGTTGCTGAATGAATGACAACGTTTGCGCCATGCTTCAAGGGCTTCACCAAGAACGGTGTCGCAAGGGTATTATCCACAAGGAAGGGAACGTCAAATTCCTTGGCGAGTATGGAAAACTTTTCAAAATCCAGAACGCCAAGCGCCGGGTTTCCAATCGTTTCGCCGAAGACAAGCTTAGTGTTGGGGCGGAATGCCTTGCGGAGTTCTGCGATAGGGGCTTCCGGGTCAATAAAAGTCGTTTCAACGCCGAGCTTTGAAAGTCGAACATCAAGCAATGTATAGGTCCCGCCATATACCGCCTTGGACGCTACAATGTGATCGCCCGCCTTCACCAAATTCGAAATGGCGAGGAGCACCGCTGACTGGCCCGAAGCCGTTGCGACAGCGCCCACGCCACCTTCCAGCTCGGTAATCTTTGCTTCAAAAGCCGCTACCGTCGGGTTGCCCGTACGCGTGTACTTGTTGCCCGACTGCTTGAGGGCGAAAAGACGTTCTACTTCGTCAACATCTTCGTACTTGTAAGTGGTTGACTGGAAAATCGGCAGTACGCGGGGTTCGCCCACTTTCGGCTTCCAGCCCGCCTGTAAGCACTTGGTTCCAAAATTCCAGTTGGACGGATTCGAAACGTCTGCTGAAATTTTACTTGAATTTTTTGATGATTTATTTGGCATATGAATCACTCTCCTTATAAATTTTTCAATGCGAAAAATAGAAAGGAATCCTTGATTTTTCTAATACTTTGTTTTTATGTAGTTTTATCAAATTTTTTTATAACGAAACGAAAAAGCCCCCGACAGAGTCGGGAGCGGTATCTCTTAATGCTAGTTTATTTATAATCCGCCGTAATCGGATTCTCCACTAGGAAGGAGTTTTCCCTTGAGCATTGTATAGATGCGGTCGCCGTATTTGAATCCGCGAGTATCGTGAGTTGCCACAATCACGGAGGTTCCCGAATGCACGAGTTCTGCCAACAGGTCAAAAACCTTCTTGCCGTTGACTTCGTCAAGGTTGCTTGTCGGCTCGTCAGCTATTACGATATCAGGCTTATTAACCATGGCGCGCACGATCGAAGCTCGCTTGAGTTCACCTCCCGAAAGCTCCGCCGGCATTTCATTTGCAAGATGCGCAATGCCGAGGGTTTCCAGTTTCGAAAGAATATCGATATCCGTCAATTCCGAAATATCTCTTACTTCAATTTTCTTGCCGTTCCGAATCGCTCGCGGGAGAAAGATGTTTTCTAGTACTGTAAATTGCGGCAAAAATACTGCATCTTGCGGAATATAACCGATTTTATCGTTACGAATTGCCGAAAGTTCAGCATCTGTCAGATTTGCAAAATCGATACCGTTAAAAATAATTGAACCTTGCGAGGGGCGATTGATTCCCGAAAGGAGCGACAAAAGCGTACTTTTCCCGCTACCCGATTCGCCATAAATCACCGAAAAGTCACCGGACCATGCGAAAAATTCAACATTGTCGACTGCGTTAAATTCTTCACCGCGTCGCGTATAGGTCTTGTATAAATTGGAAACGTTTAAAATCAATGTTCAACCTCCCTCAAAGCGGCGTAAGCATCTATTTGACTCACCTTATTTGCAACACCGTAAACAGCAGCGGGCCCTACTGAATGCAAAAGCAAAATCACAACCGCATAAACACCTGCAATTTCGACAGTTGCAGGAATAATAAATGGAACCCCGACATGTTCGCCAATCCAAATGCGGAATGTGAAAAAAGCTACGCTTGTGAATAATAAGCCGATATATGTTCCGACGGCAGAAACAAGGAATGATTCTGCGAGTACTAATTTCTTTAAACGCTTACGCGTAAATCCGATAATGCGTAACAAAGCGTATTCGCGCCTGCGCTCCCGCGTCGAAAGTGAAAATGAAATTACAATCGCGGCCACTGCCACAATTAAGAAAAATGCGACAATCACCCATACCACAATCTGCAAGATTCTTGCCGATTTTTCAAGCCCAGAGAACATATCCTTACGGCTGCGAATCTGAACGCCATCAAATCGGGTATGAATTTCTCGCGACAGTCGTTCCAAATCGGCATTGGGAGTGAGTTTAATCAAAATACTCGAATAAGTAAGCAGTTCAGGATTTTCGTTCCGGAACAAGAACACTACGCCTTTCTCCTGCGCTGCCTCACGAATGCTTTCTAGGGTCGAAACATCTACAAATACGGCCTGGTCAAGCCTGTTGCCAATCGGCTCAAGTGTTGCCGCCACGGGATATTCTCGATCAAAGAACTTGACTGTTCCCTTTTCTTCTATGCGAATTTCACTTCCGACAACAATCGCTCCCTTGGGGAGTTTTTCCGTGAGAACTTCGCGAATCCAGGGCTGAATCACAAAATCAGACGCCGGATCGAAGCCGATGACTGAAACTTTCTGATCGCAGCAGCTTGCGCTCAAGGTGGTCAAGTAGTACTGTGGGGTTGCAATTTCTACGCCGTCAAGCCCGCGAATGAATTCTAGCGAACCTTCGGGCAGGTAAGCGTACTTGGAATCGCCCTGCAAAAGAACCGATTGGTCATTTATTTCGGTCCCCTGCGGAATTACGATGACATCGGCTCCCAAACGAGACGATAATCGGTTCAGCCCCTTTGAAAGCGAAAATGAAAAAAGCCCGCCCACCAAAAGCGACGAGGCGAGCATTGCTATCAAAAGCGAAAGTCCGAAACTGCGGAACGGATTTCGCAAGTAATTTTCAATAATTAAATTTGAATCAGACTTATTCATTTCGCCTCCTTAATTTCAAGTAAATCAGATTAATAGCTGCAAATAATGCTATCACAACGCCCGTAATGGCGAGTACTGGGGCAGTTGTCGTATGGCACGCCATGTGGACATGCGGACAGGTTCCCACAATTACTGTTGGCACCAACGAAGTAAAAATGCCAATTGCAAGAGTTCCCACAGATAAAATGATGTGGATTTTTTTCTTGAGGAGCCTGGCCGCAGCTACGGCGACAACAAGTAACACGAGACCCAAAATGGCGACAATTGTTGTCGATGTCCCACAACGCATCACTCCGCCGCCCATCGGGCGGCATACAGGCAGAATTACCTTGGTAAGGGCTATCAGCAAAATGCCAAAAATAAGGTTTGCAATAACAAATACTTTGTACTGTTTCATGGCGAACTCCGTTTTTTTTAATCGTACAATTTTTTTCGAGCGCAAATATAGAAGAGGATTGTAGTTATGTCCAATACTTATTTTTTAGCATTTGTTATCACTTTTTTCTATAACATTTGTTGAAGTCAACATTCTATATTTAATGCCGTTATTGCGTATGACAAATATCAATCTATGCGAAAAAATATCTGAGCAGATGGTTCTAGACGCTCAACAAGCCTATCCGCACGAATGCTGCGGGATTTTGATTGGCAAAATAGACGGCTCCATTACTGTCAGCGACATTCGCAAAGCGACCAACCTGGTTACAGGGACGCAAAATCGTTGTCATTTTGAAATGGATCCTATGTTCCTTTATCAGGTGGAACGTGAAATCGAAGGGAGCGGTTTGGAAATCGTTGGTTTTTATCATTCGCACCCCGATTGCAAGGCGTTCCCTTCGGAACAGGATCTGCATTATATGATTCCTGGGCTCGTTTACGCCATTCTTTCTGTAACCAAAGATGGTGTTGCAGATATTCAATATTTTCAAAAATAGGCCTCTACTATAAATTAATTCAATAGCATTGCATAAAAATATTGTATTGGACATACAAATTATGCAGTTCTATATTTCGGCTTGTCAAAAGTCCCTTTCGGGGATTTTTTTGCGCAAAAAGGCGCTTTTTATTAACGGAGAGTAAAGTGAAAATATACATATCAGCAACATTAAGAAAGTTTCTTGGGGGAACACCCCAGGTTGAAATTCCCGCAAGTTGTATCAGGAAGGCGTTTGCCATTCTCTTAGATTTGCATCCCGAAGCACAAAATGTTTTTTATGATGATAATAAAAAACTCAGGGATTTCATACAGGTTTATGTCAATGGCAAAAAATTGGTAATCGACACACTCTGGGATACTGAACTCCCTGCCGATACAGAAATTTTGTTGTTGCCCGCCATCGCAGGCGGCGCACCTGTTGAAGGGGGACAAAACGCGACCGTCGAAAGCCTCGTTTCGGATGAACGACGCAAGAGTGTTTCTTTCGACGATAGCGAGGTAGAACGCTTCGGCAAGCATTTGATGCTTAAAGAAATTGGTGTGAAGGGGCAGAAGCGCATCAAGGCTGCAAAAGTTATTGTCGCAGGAGCGGGCGCACTTGGTTCTGCGGTAATTCAGTACCTAGCCGCAGCCGGTGTCGGAACTATCAAGGTCATCGACTTTAACGAAGTATCGCTAGAAAATTTGCAAAGTCAGGTGCTTTACGGAACTCGCGATCTCAAGCGCCCGAAAGTTGCTTCTGCCAGGGATAAGGTGAAAAATATCAACAAGAATATCGAGTTTATTGCCGAAAAGGAGCAACTGGATTCGTCGAATATTCTTGAGCAGATTGATGGGTATGATTTAGTTGTCGATTGTTCCGATAACTACAAAACCCGCTACTTGATTAACGACGTTTGTGCGCTGCATGGCATTCCCGTCGTGTTCGGCGCAATCTACCAGTTCGAAGGCCAGGTGGGCATTTTCAATCTGGACGGTGGTCCGTGCTATCGTTGCCAATATCCGTCGCCTCCTCCGGCAGGGCTTATTCCCTCTTGCTCTGAAGGTGGTGCAATTAGCCCGCTCCCGGGTATTGTGGGAAGCATCCAGGCGAACGAGGCTCTCAAATTGATTCTTGGAATTGGCGAACATTTGAACGGGAAACTATTGCATGTCGACAGCCTGTATTTGACTTCGCGAATTTTGAAGGTGGAGCGCAACAGGAGTTGCCCTATTTGCGGGAACAGCCCGACGATTACCGATGTTGAGGAAATTGATTACGATGAATTATGTGGACTCAAGACCGAAAACGAAATCCCGGTGGAGGGCTTTACGCCCGAAGAACTGGCGAAGAAGATTGACAATGGCGACCCGATGACGATTATCGATGTGCGCGAGCCCCATGAACGCGCGATTTTGCGTTTCCCGAATGCCATCGTGATCCCCATCGGGCAACTTGCCCGCAGGCAGAAGGAACTGGACCCGAATAAGGATACGGTTTTTATCTGCAAACAGGGTAAACGTAGTGTTCTCGCCATCAATACCTTGCGTGAGGCAGGTTACGCGGGACCGCTTTACAACCTGAAGGGCGGTGTCGATGCTATGAAGGACATCATGTTCTCGCACGAAGGGGCATGGCTATAAAATTTTTTACGCATAAAACCTATCAAATAGATAGGAAATCTTGTGAAACTGCACTGGTTCCTATTGGCCTACGGTCTCCAGGACGACGAAGTGCAAGACTTAACACAAAACCCAAGAGGTAAATCACTATGGCAAATGAAGCTACAGATAAGAAAATTGGCATCAATGCGCTTGGCGCAAAGGCCGCCTACAACCTGGCGAATGTCACCAAGACCAAGCCGCAATTTGGGGCGCTCACTCCCAAGTGGCTCACCAAGTTCCTTGAATTCAAGGGCCTCGAAACGGGCCTGTTCCGTGTGAATAAGGTTGTGGAAGGCGAAACTCCGCTCGATGTTCTTTGCAGCCAGACCAAGAAGACGGATATTATCCCGGAAGGCTACGTCGAATACGAAACCGAACCGCGCGAATACAAGCTGAATTCCATCTCCACGATTATCAACGTGAACACCGCCATCGAAGATGTTTATAGCTCTCCGTACGATCAGGTTCAGGAACAGCTCGGTCTCGCTATTGAATCGCTCCGCGAACGCCAGGAAAGCCTGCTTATCAACAATGATGACTACGGTCTGTTGAAGAATGTGGCAGACTCCCAGCGCATCCAGCCGCGTCGCGATGATGGCCGCCCCACACCGGATGATCTCGATGAACTCATTTCGAAGGTTTGGAAGGAACCATCTTTCTTCCTCGCTCACCCGCGTGCAATCGCTGCTTTCGAACGCGAGTGCACCCGCCGCGGTGTGCCGCCTGTCGTCGTGGACATTGCCGGCGGCAAGTTCCTCACCTGGCGCGGAATTCCTCTGGTCCCGACCGATAAGCTCCTCGTGGATGGCGTGAAGAATCCGAAGTCCCAGGGCGGCAAGACCAACATCCTGCTCGTGCGTACTGGCGAAGCCAAGCGCGGCGTGATTGGACTTTTCCAGGCTGGTCTCAAGAATGAACATTCTCGCGGTCTCTCCGTGCGTTTCCGCGGCATCGACAACAAGGGTGTTGCTTCTTATCTGCTTTCCCTGTACTGCTCTGCGGCTATCCTTGCCGACGATGCCATTGCAGTTCTCGAAGACGTAGAGGTTGGCGAATACTATGACTACGAATAATCCAGATACCAGATCGCTGGAAGAACTCGCCGGAGTTCCCAATGCGGCTGAACTGGAGCAGTTGGCAAATGAGTACTTTCCCAACCTGACGGACAGTGCTTATGCTGCAACTCCCGCGGCACCCGAAGTGCAGAACGCTTCGGCGGCTCAGGGAGTGAGCGCCGCCCAAGGGGCTGCTGCCATCAACCAGACTCCCGCATTCGACTGGGAACATCCGTTTGCGACCTATGGCGACCAGCCGACTTCTTCGGCACCGTTTGCCTACGGCGGCAATTCCACCGATACCTGGCTCAATTCCGTGGAAGCCCCTGCGGTTCCCGAAGCGGAATTTGTGTCGCAGTTCGGCGATGTTCCGGCGGCTCCCGCACCGGCACAGGGTTACTCCCCGAAGGTCGTGTCCAAAACACAGGCTGCACAGAACGCTCGTCCGATAGACGCTCCGACATCTCTCGGCGGCGATTCCGTGAACAAGGCCGGCAACGCAAACAGCGGCTCCAATTCCCGCAACGAATCGATCCGCATCGGTTCCAAGACGCTTGCACAGATTCGCGCCGACTTCCCGATTCTTTCGAAACAGGTAAACGGGCATCCGCTTGTCTGGCTCGATAACGGTGCTACGACGCAGCGCCCGCAGGTGGTGATTGATCGCCTCAAGTACTACTACGAAAACGAGAACTCCAACGTGCACCGTGGTGCCCATACGCTCGCGGCCGTATCGACGGATGCCTACGAAAACGCCCGTAACATCGTGCGCGACTTTATCGGGGCCCCGTCTTCGCAGGAAATCGTTTTTGTGCGCGGTACCACCGAAGCAATCAACTTGGTGGCTAACGCCTACGTGAAACCAACGCTCCAGCCGGGCGACGAAATCATCGTCTCTATCCTGGAACACCACGCGAACATCGTGCCGTGGCAGCTCATCGCCGAAGAAACGGGCGCCATCATCAAGGTGATTCCCTGCGATTCCACCGGCCAGCTCAAGCTACACGATTATGAGGCTCTGTTCACGAAGCGCACCAAGTTCGTCTCCGTGACTCACGTTTCGAACGTGCTCGGTACCGTGACCCCGATTGAAGAACTCATCGCCATTGCCCATAGGCACGGCGTGAGAATCCTCATTGATGGTGCACAGTCCATCGCGCACATTCCGGTGAATGTTTCCGCCCTCGACGCAGACTTTTTCGTGTTCTCCGGACACAAGGTGTTTGCCCCGACCGGTATCGGTGTCGTTTACGGCAAGAAGGAATTGCTCGAAGCGGCCCGCCCGTACCACGGTGGAGGCAACATGATTGCCGACGTGACCTTCGAACGCACCATCTACAACGGAATCCCGAACAAGTTCGAGGCAGGAACCGGAAGCATCGCCGACGCTGTTGGCTTGGGTGCCGCTCTCCAGTACCTCTCCGAAATCGGAATGCCTTGCGTATTCCGCTGGGAGCATGAACTGTTGCAGTATGGTCTCAAGGAATTGAAGACCGTCAAGGGTCTGCACCTTGTAGGCACGGCACTCAACAAGGCATCTGCTCTCGCCTTCAAGCTCGACGGTTATTCCGACGAAGAAGTGGGCAAGAGGCTCGACGCCTACGGTGTTGCCGTGCGTACTGGTCACCACTGCGCACAGCCGGTGCTCAGGCATTTCGGTTACGAAACAACCGTTCGCCCGACGCTTGCGCTGTACAACTCTCCGGACGACATCGACGCTCTCGTGAGGGCGCTGAAGACGTTCGCATAGGTTAGACAAAGACGGCCCTTCGGCAGGCTCAGGGACCTTAACAAGTTCACTGAGCTTGTCGAAGTGAATGCCGTAATACTCTTTCAACAAATTTGACTCATGCACGAATTAATCCAAGAATCAGAAGTCGAAAAAGCCGTACAAACTATTTTCGACGATTACAACGGCAACAAACATATCGACAATATCGATATCTACAATCGACCTGACCAGGCCGAAATTCAAACGATTTTGCAGAATTTAATCCGTGTGGTTTATCCCGGACATTTCAGGGATCGCACACACAAAATTTACAACCCGAAAAACAGCTTTGCAGTCATTATCGAAGATACTTTCTATCACCTTCACAAGCAGGTGGCGATCGCTTTGGATTATTGTAAACTGCGCGGTACAATGACATCGGAAGAACGCAAGATTGAAAGCTACCGTATTTGCAAGGAATTCTTCGCGAAGATTCCGCAGGTTCGCGAATTTCTGGAAACCGATTTGCACGCTGCTTATGATGGTGACCCTGCTGCCGGCTGCCTTGACGAAATCATTCTTGCTTACCCTGGCCTTATGGCGACAACGATTTACCGTATTGCTCATGAACTTTATCTTTTACATGTGCCTGTGCTTCCTCGTCTTATGACCGAATATGCGCATTCCAAAACAGGCATTGATATTCACCCTGGTGCGACTATTGGCAAGTATTTCTTTATTGACCACGGTACAGGAATCGTGATTGGCGAAACAGCTGTTATCGGCAAGAATGTGAAAATTTATCAGGGTGTGACCTTGGGCGCACTTTCGACAAGAGGTGGCCAAAAACTTTCCGGCAAAAAACGTCACCCCACCATTCAAGATAATGTCACTATTTACGCAGGTGCTTCTATTCTCGGTGGCGAAACCGTCATCGGCGAAAACGCTGTCATCGGTGGCAACGCATTCATCACGAGCTCCGTTGCAGCCAACACCCGCGTCAGCATGAAGAATCTTGAAATGGATTACGTGTCTACCGATAAAAAGCATAAAACGGAAGAACTCAAGCAAAGCGATGTCTGGTACTACATTATTTAGTCGAGAGGACGATCGCAAGTTCGCTACAGACGATAGATTAATGTGCTCGGAATGAATTTTACGTCGACAAAAACCATATGATTGCACTTGTTATAGAAAAAACTGATAATTCTGCATAAAAAGATAGTATTGGACAGGGGCAAAAAGCCGTTCTATATTTGCGCTTGAATTAAACATCAATGTACGGAGAAATAAACGATGGCAGATTTTAAAATTGACGATACGATCGACATTACCGATGTCGTGTGCCCGACCACATTCGTGAAGGCGAAGGTCGCGCTCGAAGAACTTGACGAGGGACAGATTCTTTCTATCCGCTTGAACGATGGCGAGCCGGTGCAGAATGTGCCGCGCAGCATCAAGGAAGAAGGTCACGAAATTCTCAAACTCGACGACAACCAAGATGGAACCTACACGCTCATCGTAAAGAAAGTTGGCGAATAACTTTTAAGGAGTATAAAATGATTATTACTGTTGCAGGAAACAAGAAAGAATACAAGGACGGCCTCACCGTCGCTGAACTGATTGAAGCAGAAAAGATTGATAACCCGCTTTATGTGACTGTTTCTGTAAACGAGGAGTTTGTTGAAGGAGGAACGTTCGACAAGGCCGTGCTCAAGGACGGTGATAACGTGGAATTCCTTTACTTTATGGGAGGCGGTTGCTAATGGCTTTTACCAACGAACAACTGGAGCGCTATTCCCGCCACATCATCCTGAAAGAGGTTGGGGCGAAGGGCCAGAAGAAGCTTTTGAACGCGAAGGTTCTCGTGATTGGTGCAGGTGGTCTCGGAGCACCCGTAGCCATGTACCTTGCCGCAGCAGGTGTGGGAACCATCGGAATTGCCGACGCCGATGTAGTGGATCTTTCCAATCTGCAACGCCAGATTATTCACGCGACGCAGGATGTGGGCAAACTTAAGGTACAATCCGCAAAAGAAACTATGGAAGCGATGAACCCCGATGTAAAGGTCATTACTTACCATACCTTCGTCACCAGCGACAACATCCTCGACCTCATCAAGGATTACGATTTTATTATCGACGGCACCGACAATTTCCCGGCGAAGTTCCTGATCAATGACGCTTGCGTCATGGCGAAGAAGCCTTTCTCCCATGCAGGCATTATCCGCTTCCAGGGGCAGCTCATGACGTACGTTCCGGGCCAGGGGCCTTGCTACCGCTGCGTATTCAAGGAACCCCCTCCGAAAGACGCTGTGCCGACCTGTAAGCAGGCGGGCGTGATTGGCGCCATGGGCGGCGTAATCGGAAGCCTTCAGGCGATGGAAGCCGTCAAGTACATTCTCGGCGTGGGTAATCTGCTCACGGGCTACTTGCTCACCTACAATGCGCTCACCATGGAATTCCGCAAGGTAAAGCTCCCGACGCATACCGAAGACTGCGCCGTTTGCGGCACGCACCCGACCATCACCAAGCTCATTGACTACGAACAGGCGGTTTGCGATTTGAAGCATTGAGAGGTATGTGCGCGGACCTACGGTCCTTTGAGGTATGGGAACGCTCGCTACACTCGCTTTGAGGAGAGAAATATGATTACAATCTCGAAAGACAACTACGAAAAAATCCTGGCGCATGCGGAAAAGAACTTGCCGGAAGAAGCCTGCGGACTTATTGCGGGCGAAGTGACCGCCGAAGGAAAGGTGATTCGCGAAGTGTACCTACTCACGAATATCGACCATTCCAACGAGCATTTTTCGCTTGATCCCAAGGAACACTTGGCCGCCATCAAGGATATTCGCGCCAAGGGGCTGAAACCGCTGGGCAACTGGCATTCGCATCCGGAATCGCCGTCGCGTCCATCGCAAGAAGATAAACGGCTTGCCTACGATTCATCGGCAAGCTACTTGATCCTTTCGCTGCAAGACCGCGAAAATCCAGTGTTGAATTCCTTCCATATCGAAGGCGACAACGCCAACAACGAAGGTCTTGTGATAGTATAGGTATTGTAAAGCCATAAGTAAAGCCATAAAAACCGAATGCCTCCAGTGCTTATGTGCTCTGGAGGCATTTTTTCATCATAGTGACCTAAAGGAAAATTAGTCTATCTTGTTTTCTTATAACAAAAACCTATAAATCCGCATAAGAATTAAGTATTGGACAACTGCAAAATCGGGTTCTATATTTCGGCGCACAAAAAACAACAAATAAAATCAACAAACAAAAACATAAACAAGAGAGGTATAAGAATGAATCAGAATTTTGTCAAGTCCGCCGTTGCGGCAACCCTCCTGATTGCAGGAACTATTGGCTTTAGCGCATGTTCTTCTTCTGACGAACAGAAGAGCGAATCTTCTGCCAAGGTCGAAAAGCAGACTCTCACCAACGTGTCTTACGATCCGACCCGCGAACTCTACGCCAACTACAACGAAGTTTTCGCAAAGCACTGGAAAGAAAAGACTGGCAAGGAAGTAGAAATCACGCAGTCCCATGGCGGTTCCGGCAAGCAGGCCCTTGAAGTGGCTAACGGTCTTGAAGCCGACGTGGTGACGCTCGCCCTTGAATATGACGTGAATGCCGTGCGTGACGCAGGCCTTATTGAAGATGGCTGGGTCAAGGAATTCCCGCTGAATAGCGCCCCTTACACCTCGACCATCGTGTTCTTGGTGCGCAAGGGTAACCCGAAGAACCTTAAGGACTGGGGTGATCTCGTGAAGGATGGCATCGGAGTTATCACGCCGAACCCGAAAACTTCAGGCGGCGCACGTTGGAATTATCTTGCTGCTTGGGCATGGGCCGAAAAGCAATATAATGGTGACGAAGCCAAGGTTAAGGAATTTGTGAAGAAACTCTACAAGAATGTCCTTGTGCTTGCTTCCGGCGCTCGTGGCTCTACGACGACTTTCATCGAAAATGGTCAGGGCGATGTTTTGCTCGCCTGGGAAAACGAAGCCTTCCTTTCGCTCAAGGATTATCCTAATGATTACGAAATCGTCATTCCTAGCGTGAGTATCTTGGCTGAACCCTCTGTCGCAATCGTGGACAAGGTGGTTGACAAGCGCGGCACTCGCGAACTTGCCACCGAATACCTGAACTTCCTCTACAGCGATGAAGGCCAGCACATTGCTGCCAAGAACCACTATCGTCCTTCCAACAAGGCCATTCTTGACCAGTACAAGGAATTCGACCAGAACGTGAACCTGATTGACATCAGCTACTTCGGTGGCTGGGACAAGGCTCAGAGCACGCATTTCTCGAACGGTGGCATCTTTGACCAGATTTACGAAAAGAAGTAAATGAAAAGAACGAATAGAAGTGTCATACCGGGCTTCGGCCTGACTACGGGCATCACGCTTGCCATCTTGAGCATCGTGGTGCTTATTCCGCTTGCGTCGCTAGTGGTATTCACGGCCCACATGAGCCTTGACGAAATTGTCGCGACAATTACGCGCGATAGAGTGTTGTCTAGTTTTCGTGTGAGCTTCGTGACGGCATTTGTGGCATCGCTGATTAATGCAGTAATGGGCGTTGTGCTGGCGTGGGTGCTGGTAAAGTACAGTTTTCCGCTCAAACGGTTGATAGATGGCATGATTGAACTTCCGTTTGCCTTGCCGACTGCTGTGGCGGGCATTGCGCTTACGACGCTTACGGCGGATACTGGACTTGTGGGCGGCTTTTTTGCAAAGTTTGGCGTAAAGATTGCTTTTACGCAGGCTGGCATTACGGTGGCATTAGTGTTTATTGGCATTCCATTTGTAGTTCGTGCGGTGCAGCCAGTGCTTGAAAAACTGGACCCCGCTTACGAAGAAGCCGCAGGCGTGCTAGGGGCGTCTCGTAGTCGAATCTTCTGGAAAATTGTTTTCCCGGAGATTGTTCCCGCCGCTTTAACAGGATTCGGACTTGCCTTCGGGCGTTGCCTTGGCGAATACGGCAGCGTGGTTTTTATAGCGGGCAACAAACCGTTCGAAACAGAAATCGTGCCGCTCATCATTATGTCGGAATTGCAGGAATACGATTACGCCAGTGCGACAACCATTGCGCTCGTGATGCTTGTAGCTTCGTTTGTAACGTTATTCCTAGTGAACTTGATTCAAACTAGAAATACGCGAATTTTGAAGGGAGGTGCTTGATGTATAAAGAAACTAAATCTTCAAAGGCGGTCAAATGGTTTTTAATTGGGGTTAGCGTGCTCTTTGTTGTGCTCATGCTTTTGCTTCCGCTGATTACGGTGATTACCGAGGCGTTTAAGCAGGGCTTTGCCGTGTACGAGAAGGCGGTAACGGACAACTACACGGTCAAGGCGTTTTGGCTTACGCTAGAAGCGACTGCGCTTGCCGTTGTTATCAATACGGTCTTCGGGCTGAGTGCAGCATGGTCGCTGACCAAGTTCCACTTCAGGGGCAAAAAAATTCTCACGACCTTGATTGACTTGCCTGTGACGGTTTCGCCGATTATTGCGGGCCTTATTTTCTTGCTCACTTTCGGGCGACAGAGTCCGATTTTTCCGCTCTTGCAGGACTGGGATGTCAAGATTGTATTTGCAGTGCCGGGAATTGTGCTTGCAACGATTTTTGTGACATTCCCGTTCATTTCCCGCGAGTTGATTCCGGTTTTGGAAGCCCGTGGAAACGACGAAGAAGAGGCTGCTGCATTGATGGGAGCGAAAGGATTTACCATTTTCAGGAAGATTACTTTTCCGCATATCAAGTGGGCTTTTTTGTACGGCGTGGTGCTTTGCGCGGCGCGTGCTATGGGCGAATTCGGTGCGGTATCGGTGATTTCGGGGCATTTGCGCGGTAAGACGAATACTCTTCCGCTTCATGTTGAAATTTTGTTCAATGAATTCCAGTATGTGCCTGCATTTGCGGTAGCGTCAATTCTGGTCCTACTCGCAATATTTATTCTGATCGCAAGAAGTTTGATCGAATATAACGGAAAGAAGAAAAATAAGGTTGAACCGTAGGAGAGTATATGTACGTAGAATTAAAAAACATCAATAAGCATTTTGGAAATTTCAAGGCGTCTGATAATGTATCCTTCGGTATCGAAAAGGGTAAACTGATTGGTCTACTGGGTCCGAGTGGTTCTGGCAAAACGACGATTCTTCGTATGATTGCAGGACTGGAAACACCTGACAACGGCGATATCATTATTGATGGGAAAGTAATCAACAATGTGCCAGCCAGTAAGCGCGGCATCGGGTTCGTGTTCCAGAGTTACGCCCTGTTTCGTTATATGACGGTTTTTGAAAACATCGCTTTCGGACTCCGAGTGCTCAAAAAATCCGATAGTGAAATCAAGGACCGTGTCGCGGAACTTGTCAAGTTGATTGGCCTGGATGGGCTTGAAAATCGCTATCCGAGTCAACTTTCGGGTGGACAACGCCAACGTGTTGCATTTGCACGCGCTCTCGCCCCGAATCCGCAGTTACTTTTGCTTGATGAACCCTTCGCCGCCATCGACGCCAAGGTGCGCCAGGAACTACGCCATTGGCTTAAGGAGATGATCGCAAAACTCGGTGTCACAAGCATCTTTGTGACTCACGACCAAGATGAGGCCATCGAAGTCGCCGACGAAATTATCATCATGAACAAGGGCCGTATCGATCAAATAGGCAAGCCTCTGGATGTTTACAGCACCCCTAAAACCGCTTTCGTAGCTTCTTTCTTTGGGCAACCTAGCATTTTTAAGGATTACAGCAAGTTCCGCCGCTTTGACGCCGTTGAAGGAGCGGAGCAGACGATTGTGCGTCCCGAATTTGTGAAGGTTACCAAGAAAACTGAAGTGCAGAAATTCAAGAATTCCGCCGAAGAGGGGGTTGTGACCGATGTCGCTTTCCGTGGTAGCGGTATAGAATTGTCGGTACTGGTGAATGGCGTAACTCTTACGGCACGGCGCGGCTTTGACGAACCGAGTGTTTCTGTAGGCGAAAAAGTGGATGTGTTCATTTATCGTATTTTTGTCACCGCAGGAGATAACGCTTATTTGCTCGAAAACAAGTCGCTGCGTGAACCCGTCGTAGTGATTTAATCGTTGCGGATCGAAAATTTATAGAAAAAAACTATAAAAAGCCATACTTATTAAGTATTGGACGCCGGTAAAAACGCGTTCTATATTTGGCTACGTAATAAAAATAGTACGGGGCATGCAGAATGAATTTTAACACGACTTTATTGCACAAGAATTTTGACAGTGACCGATGTAGCGGATCCACCCTTACACCTATTTATCAGGTAAGCGCATTCGCTTATGATTCTGCAGAAAAACTCGAAGCTGTTTTCAACAACAAGGCTCCGGGTTTTGCATATACACGCATCGGGAACCCTACAACCGATTCTTTTGAACGCCGCATCGCATCCCTTGAAAAAGGAATCGGTGCGGTGGCGTGTTCTTCGGGCATGGCGGCAGTGACGATTTCGCTCTTGAATATTTTGCAATTTGGCGACGAAGTCATTGCAAGTGCTGGTCTTTTTGGCGGTACCATTGACCTGTTCCGTGATTTGGAAGCCTTTGGAATCAAGACGCGTTTTGTTACCGAAGTCACCGCCGAAACGGTGAGTGCTCAGCTGAACGAAAAGACCAAAGCTGTTTTTACCGAACTCATCGGAAATCCGAAACTGAACGTTGTCGATTTGCAGAGCGTTGCGGATGTAGCTCACCAACATGGCGTTCCGCTTATTGTCGATAGTACCACGGCAACTCCGTACCTTGTTCGTCCCTTTGATTTGGGCACAGACATCGTTGTACATTCTTCTTCTAAGTATATCAACGGTAATGGCAGCGCCATTAGCGGCGTTATTGTCGATAGCGGCAAATTCAGCTGGGATTATTCCCGTTTTAAAGGCCTCGAAGAATACAAGCGATTTGGAAAGTTCGCCTACCTCGCCAAACTCCGCAACGGCATTTGGCGTAACGTGGGCTGCTGCGTAGCTCCGAACACTTCTTTTTTGAATGCGCTTGGACTCGAAACGCTCGGGCTCCGTATGGAACGTCTGTGTTCCAACGCCTTGCAGCTGGCTGAATTTTTGCAAGGCTTTGAAGGTATTTCTGTCAACTATCCTGCTCTCAAAAGCAACCCCTATTATAGCTTGGTGCAAAGTCAGCTCGGAGGCAAGGGCGGAGCCATCCTTACGATTGACGCGGGCAGCAAGGAAAGAGCGTTCAAGTTGATTAACAATTTGAAATACGCCACCATCGCAACGAATATTGGCGACTTGCGCACGCTGGTGATTCACCCGGATAGCACTATCTTTACGCACGGTTCCAAGGAACAGAAGGAAAACGCCGGTGTATTCGAAGGCACTGTCCGCGTAAGCGTCGGAATAGAAGATATCGAAGATCTCAAAGAAGACTTTGAACAGGCTGTCAAAAGCATTTGAATGGAGATGCCCGCCCTAGTTGGTGTGTTTCACCGAACTGTGCGGGTGTAACAAAAACGGAGACACAAAATATGGCAACAGATTATGCAACTCTTAAAAAGGGCGGTTGGATGCGCCAAAAGCAGAAGAACAACTTCTCGCTGCGCGTGCGCGTCGTGGGCGGAAACCTCACGGCAACGCAATTGGCAAAGATCGCCGAAGTCGCCGAAAAATACGGCGAAGGTTACGCTCATTTGACTTCCAGGCAGAGCGTCGAAATACCATTTATCAAATTGGAGAATGTAGACGACGTGAAGGCTGCCCTTGCCGAAGGTGGCGTGGAACCTGGCGTTTGCGGCCCTCGCGTGCGTACTATCACGGCATGTCAGGGCGAAGCCGTTTGCCCGAGCGGATGCATTGACACTTATGCCATCGCCAAGGAACTGGACGATCGTTACTTTGCCCGAGAACTCCCGCACAAGTTTAAGTTTGGTGTGACCGGTTGTCAGAACAACTGCCTCAAGGCCGAAGAAAATGATGTCGGTATCAAGGGCGGTATCAAGGTCAACTGGATCGAAGATAAGTGCATTGGTTGTGGACTCTGTGCCAAAAGTTGCCGCAAGGGTGCTATCAAATTTGAAAATAGGAAAGTGATTTTCGATGACTCGCAGTGCAATTTCTGCGGGCGTTGCTACAAGGCATGCCCCACCGACGCTTGGGAACATACCCACGGCTACATCGTTTCTTTCGGCGGCCTTTTCGGCAACAACATCAATAAGGGCGAAACGATTATCCCCTTTATTGACGATAAGCAAAAGCTGCTTGATGTCTGCGATGCTGCGATTCAGTTCTTTGCCGAAAATGCAAAGCCCAGCGAACGATTCAAATATACCATCGACCGCATTGGCCACGAAGTCTTTGCGCAAAAAATCAAAGACGCTTATAACGGCAAATGAAAATAGAACGGCTTAAAACAGACTTGTTGATTATTGGTGGCGGTACGGCGGGCTGCTATGCCGCCATCACTGCCGCACAAAACGCATCTCAGGAAACGGTGGGTCTCAAGATACTTATCGTTGAAAAGGCGAATGTCAAGCGCAGCGGTTGTCTGGCCGCAGGCGTGAATGCCTTGAACGCTTACATTACCGAAGGCCGTACGCCCAAGGATTACGTGGAATATGCGAAGAAGGACGCCGACGGCATTGTCCGCGAAGATTTGCTGTACACAATCTCCGAAAAATTCAACGATGTCACGGCACACCTGGAAAAGTTGGGTCTTGTCATTCTGAAAGACAAGAACGGCAAATATGTGACACGCGGAAATCGTAACATCAAGATCAACGGCGAAAACATCAAGCCGATTTTGGCCGATGCCGTCAAGAAACTTCCCAATGTGACTGTGTTGAACCACGTGAACATTTTTGATTTTTCCGTTCACAATAATAAGATAGACGGGGCATTCGGTTTCGGGATTGAGAACGATACTTTCTACGCCATCGAGGCGCGCGCGGTGATTATCGCAACAGGCGGTGCCGCTGGGCTTTACCGCCCGAACAACCCCGGATTTTCTCGGCACAAGATGTGGTATCCTCCGTTCAATACGGGCGCAGGCTATGCCATGGGAATCCGCCACGGCGCCGAAATGACGACATTTGAAATGCGTTTTATTGCGCTCCGCTGTAAGGATACGATTGCGCCTACAGGTACGCTCGCGCAAGGCGTTGGTGCCAAGCAGGTGAACGCGCTCGGCGATGTTTATGAAACCAAGTATGGTATTTCTACATCAGAACGCGTTTACGGCACGGTGGTCGAGAATCTGGAAGGTCGAGGACCTTGCTATTTGCGCACCGTCGGGATTACGCCCGCTCAAGAAGAATCACTTTTGAAGGCATACCTGAATATGGCGCCGTCGCAGACTATCCGCTGGCTTGAAAATGAAACGCCATCGAAGGCGAATGTGGAAATCGAAGGGACGGAACCCTACATCGTGGGTGGCCATACCGCAAGCGGTTACTGGGTCGATACAAAGCGTGCCACTACCATTCAAGGCCTTTTTGCCGCAGGCGATGTGGCCGGAGGAGCCCCGCAAAAGTACGTGACGGGGGCCCTTGCCGAAGGTGAAATCGCGGCGAAAAGCGCGGCGGAATATATAGAGAGTTTGTCGGCCCTTCGGCAAGCTCAGGGGCCTGACGTGCAATTTAAGGTTGCTGAGCCTGCCGAAGCAACCATTAAGGAAGAAGAAATTGCTAATCACGTCGCAGAAATCGAGAAATTCCTTTCCAACGAAAAAGGTCCGCAGACCACAGAGAATCTCGAAGAAGCGATGCAGACCGTCATGGATTCCTATGCAGGCGGCATCAAGACCAGCTACCGCTACAGCGAAAACCAACTGAACCAGGCGAAAAAAGAAATCGAGATAATTGAAAAGTTGACAGACAACTTGAATGCCACTGACCTGCAAGAAGTTATGTACATCTACGAACTCAAGGAACGCCTCACGGTTTGCAAGAGCGTGATTGCGCATCTCGCGGCACGCCACGAAACCCGCTGGCACAGTTTCGCCGAGAACCTCGACTATCCCGAAAAAGACGACATCAACTTCCGCAAGTACGTAAACTCGCGCCTCGAAAACGGCGAAATCAAAATCATCTTGCGCGAACTCACTGCAGAAGGGCAAAGGAACTATGAGCATCAGCATTGATCAAAGTAAATGCATCGGCTGCGGAAAATGTCACGATGTTTGTCCCGGCACGTTAATCAAGATAAACGAAAATAAAAAGGCGTTTATCAAGTATCCCAAAGATTGCTGGGGTTGCACCTCGTGCATCAAGGAATGCCCGGTTCACGCCATCAGCTTCTTCCTAGGCGAAGACATTGGCGGCAAGGGCAGCAAGGTGCATACCGAAAAAGTAAACGGTCTCGTTCGATGGATTGTTGAGTTCCCCGATGGGAGCGTTAAGACTATTGACATCGACCCCAAGGAATCAAATAAATATTAGGAGTTTCACTTCAAGATGTCATTCCGGGCTTGCTCCGGAATCTCATAGGAGATTTAATTTGAGCGAATATTCTCACCTCGACGAACTGGAAGCCGAAGCCATCTACATCATCCGCGAAGTCGCAGCCGAATGCGAAAAGCCGGTGATGCTTTATTCTATCGGCAAGGACAGTTCCGTCATGCTGCATTTGGCCATGAAGGCCTTTTACCCCGAAAAGCCTCCTTTCCCGTTCCTGCATGTGAACACCACGTGGAAGTTCCGCGAGATGATCGAGTTCCGCGACAACATCGCGAAAAAGCTCGGCATCGAAATGCTGGAATACATCAACCAGGATGGCGTCAAGCAGGGTATCAACCCGTTTGACCACGGTGCCGCCTACACCGACATTATGAAAACACAGGCCTTGAAGCAGGCGCTCAACAAGTACGGTTTTACCGCCGCATTTGGCGGCGGCCGCCGTGACGAAGAAAAGTCCCGCGCAAAGGAACGTATTTTCTCCTTCCGCAATTCCGCACACGCGTGGGATCCGAAAAACCAGCGCCCCGAAATGTGGAAACTTTACAACACCAAGATCAACAAGGGCGAAAGCATCCGCGTTTTCCCGATTTCGAACTGGACCGAAAAGGACATCTGGCAGTACATCAAGCGCGAAAAGATTGACATCGTTCCGCTGTACTTTGCGGCACCGCGCCCAGTCGTGGTGCGCGATGGCAACATCATCATGGTGGATGACGACCGTTTTCCGCTGCGCGAAGGCGAAACTCCCGAAATCAAGTCGGTGCGTTTCCGCACGCTCGGTTGCTACCCGCTCACGGGAGGTATTGAATCGACCGCCACGACGCTTGACGAAATCATTGACGAAACGTTGAGCGCGGTTTCTTCGGAACGCACTTCCCGCGTGATTGACAACGAAGCCGCGGGCAGCATGGAACGCCGCAAGAGGGAGGGATATTTCTAATGAAAGGCTTGTTGAAGTTTATTACATGCGGTTCGGTGGATGACGGAAAATCAACACTCATCGGCCACATCCTTTATGATTCTAAGTTGCTTTACGCCGACCAGGAAAAGGCGCTGGAACTCGACAGCAAAGTCGGCAGCCGCAGCGGAAAAATTGACTATTCGCTTTTACTGGACGGCCTGATGGCCGAACGCGAACAGGGCATCACCATCGATGTCGCGTACCGTTACTTTACGACGGATAACCGCAGTTTTATCGTGGCAGATACGCCGGGGCACGAGGAATATACACGCAACATGGCCGTGGGAGCCTCTTTTGCGGACCTCTCGGTGATTCTCGTTGATGCTTCGCAGGGTGTTTTGGTACAGACCCGTCGTCATGCCCGTATTTGCAAGCTCATGGGCATCCGCTACTTTGTCTTTGCCGTGAACAAGATGGATCTTGTGGGCTACAGTCAGGAACGCTTCAAAGAAATTTTGAAGCAAGTCAATGAACTGGCCGCCGAACTTTCGCTCCACAGCGTTTACGTGATTCCGCTTTCGGCTACCGAAGGCGATAACGTGACGGTGAAATCCAAGAACATTGCTTGGTATCAGGGCAAGGCTCTGCTCGATTATCTCGAAACGATTGATATAGATGATGTGCAGACTGAAACGGGCTTTTATCTGCCCGTGCAGCGTGTTTGCCGTCCGGACCGCACCTTCCGCGGGTTCCAGGGACAGATCGAAGCGGGCGCAATCCGCGTGGGCGATACGGTTACGAGCCTCCCCAGCAACGAGAAAGCGACCGTCAAGGGAATCCTGCGTGGCGATAAGAATGTGGAAGAGGCTCACGCCGGTGAACCCGTCACCATTTCGCTGGACCGCGAAGTGGATGTTTCTAGAGGCTGCGTGCTCGCCAAAGACACTGACATCGGAAGCTACAAGAAAATCAAGGCTTCGCTCTTGTGGATGGATGACGAACCGCTTTCGCTCGGCAAGGACTATCTTGTAAAACTCGGGACGAAGACGATTCCCGGAATACTCACTAAAATCGAGTATGCGATTGACGTAAACACGGGTGCCCACCAGGCTGCTGAAACACTCAGCAAGAACGGCATCGCAGTAGTCGAAATCGTGTTTGCCGAAGGAATTGTCGTGGACCTTTTCGAGAAGCACAAGACCTTGGGCGAACTGATTTTGATCGACCGCGTGACCCATGCGACATCGGCTTGTGGCGTCGTGGAAGATCTTTTTGAGCGTCAGATTGCCGCAGGCGAAAAGGCTGAATTCGTGCAGGGCGAACGCCACGGTCGTGGAGAAATCTTTGAAGAATTTTTCTACGACACGACGACACTCTCCGTGGTGAAGCAGCAGCCCGTAAGGCAGCACTACACCGTAGGCGACGAAATCCCGACCGTAGGCGAAAGCTACCACTATCCCGACGATTTCGACATCATCATCTTGCGCGACAGCGTTGCCGTGAAGGTGCGCGGCAAGCGTATCGCCGAAATCACGGTTGCGAATCAGTATCGCTACGGAAACGTTCCTGTCATCAACGGACGCGGCTTTGAAATCAAGGTGCATTCCGACGAAGATGTGTCGCATCTGCTTCGTGAATATGCCGAAGCAGGTGAATCTGGCCGCGAAAAGTTCTTCAAAAAATGGACCGTTTTTGACACTTATAGAAAAGTCGTGATAAAGTAATGTTCCTTGTCAAACCATGCCGCGAAGGATCTCGTTCCTAATAAAAATCCCGCCATTGTGCGGGATTTTTTATAACAAAAAACGATAACTTCGCATAAAATTAAAGTATTGGACAAAGTAAAAAGAGCCTTCTATATTTGAGCGCACAAAAAACAAAACACAACAAGAACACCAAACAAGAGAGGTACAAGAATGAATCAGAATTTTGCAAAGCTCGCCACCGCTGCGGCCATTACTACATCCCTTTTCGTTTCTAACATCTTTGCCCAGGAAACATCTAAGGCAGAAGATCCCACCTTCAAACTCACCGGAAACGTGCAGGCCCAGGCTATCAAGGCTGTTTACGATAATGACGCGGACAATACGCTTGATAATTCCTTCTTGCGCGCAAATGTCGGCGGAAAGTATGCATCCGATAACTTTGAAGCCGTAATCAACTTGCGCATCTTCAGCCCTGTTTTTGGGAACAAGAATGTCACTGATGTCACTACCGACGAAAAAGGCAAAGTTAAGGTGACGAAGACCGCACAGGACAAAATCAGTGCCGATACTTATTACGCAAAGTATATATGGAACCTTGCATTCGGCAATTTCAGTGCTCAATTTGGACGTTTCCGTACCGACTGGTCCGTGGCTGGCAATTTTGGTACCTATGTCGATCCGCACATTTCGAAGCGCGGCTTCCTCGCTCGCGATTACCAGCATGATGCTATCGCCGTTGGTTTCGATAAGGGTATTTCCAGCTTCAGCCTGTTGCTCGGTACCTACGACAATAAGTTCGATACAGGCTATCTTCGCGCCGAAGAAACCCTCAAGTTGGGCGATGCGAAGATCAGCGCCGCTTACCGCGGTAATGTACTTGATCCTGTTCAGCATACGGCTGAAGTCACGCACCGCTTTGCAGGACGTGCCAGCTATTACTTCCTCAAGAATCTGGGTGTTTACGGCGAAGTGGCCTACATTTATACCGGTGACAACGAGAACCTTTCGGCTAAAAATGCAATCAAGTCTGAATACGCTCAAGGTACCGACTATGTCCCGTTCTTCGTAGGCGTCGAAATCCCGACCGCAGGTTTCTTGAACAGCTTTTATGCCGAACTTGAATACATTTCCAATCGAGATGAATTGCAGGCTGATGCCGATGAAATTGCATGGACCGTCAGTCTTATTAAAAAGATTGGTAAGCGCAGCAAGATTCAGCTGAGCGCCTACAGCGAAAAGGAAGTCTCTGATGTCGCTATCGCGGCACGCTTCACTGCCACCGTCCAGTAAGATACTCCAGAAAGTTTCTTTTGTTGCACACTCCAACGCCCTCGACGTAATCCTCCAAACGTCGGGGGCGTTTTTCGCATCCGTCATGTAAACAGGCAAATTAAAAAGGTTACTGCATTTTGCAGTAACCTTTGTCTAAAAAACGGCGCAAATAATGGTATGCGATGTTTTTATTCCACTCTTTTTATATAACGTATTCCGGTGCAGTATTGGAACGCGCCAAATTAAAGCGCTCCAAGATATTGCG
This sequence comes from Fibrobacterales bacterium Fibro_02, assembly GCA_001603905.1. GTDB lineage: Bacteria > Fibrobacterota > Fibrobacteria > Fibrobacterales > Fibrobacteraceae > Fibrobacter. Next base: position 3,170 of record LVAE01000048.1, on the reverse strand, counting down.
GCGTTTTTCCAGGAACTGCGCCGAGCCTCTTTCACGCGGGAAGCTGTCGCGAATTTCAAGCACCTCGCTAATGCGCCCCGGACGCGGCGTCATAATCACGATACGGTCAGATAAATAAAGCGCTTCGTCAATATCGTGGGTCACCAGAATCATTGTCGTATTGCGTTCCTTGCGCAGTTCCAAAAGCAAATTCTGGATGTCGGCACGGGTAAACGAATCTAACGCACCCATAGGTTCGTCAAGCAACAAGATTTCAGGCTCGTTAATCAACGCACGCGCAATCGCCACACGCTGCGCCATACCGCCACTAATCTGGTGCGGAAAATTCTTCTCGAATCCACCAAGACCGATTTTCTCGATAAATTCGTGAACCTTGTCTTTGTTCTGCTTGTAAACGCCACGAATCTTGAGGCCCATCGCAATGTTGTCTTCTACCGTAAGCCACGGGAAAAGGCAACCCTGCTGGAACACATAGCCGCGCTTGGAATCTGGCCCATGCACCGGCTCGCCATCAAGAATAATTTTGCCTTCTTGAACCGGGTCAAGCCCTGCAATCAAGCGCAAAAGCGTCGTCTTGCCGCAACCCGATGCGCCCAGAATCGAAATGAATTCGCCTTCAAAAACAGAAAGATTGATATCCTTCAAAATCTGCCGTGGCTCGCCTGTACGTTCATCGATAAAGGAACGGTTTACTTCGCGAATCTTCAAGATTTTTTCTTTATCTAAAATATCCGTCATCATCGCCTCCTATCGCACGACGCCTTTCTGCCAGCGAAGCACATAACGCTGTACCACGCCAACCACCTTCAAAATCGCCGAGAACAGCACGGCCATCACGACAATCGCCGCGAATACCTTGTAATAAGCGCTCCAGACCTTCGAAGTGTTAATGTAGTAGCCAAGGCCTCCCGGCTGCCCCATCATTTCGGCCATCACGAGCGTGGTAAAGCCAAACGCAGCCGCCGTCATAACGCCCGTAAAAATCTGAGGCATTGCGTGGGGAATCGCAATGTGGAAAATCTGATACAGTTGCCCCGCGCCAAAAGTACGCGAAAGTTCAAATAACGACTTCGGCGTACCCTGCACCCCGTCTGCCGTCATAGTCGCCACCGGAAACCAGGAGCAAATTGCGATCAAGAAAGTCGCTGCCGCAAACGAAGTGGGGAAGAGAGTCAACGCAAAAGGCATCCATGCCACTGCCGGAATCACGCCGCAAATGTTGAGTACCGGCAAAATCCAGTAACGTGCCTTCGGATACCAACCGATCAGTACCCCCGTCAATACGCCTGTCACTACACCCACCGAAAATCCTGCCACAAAAAGGCGCAGCGAATAAAGCGTATTCTGCCAAATGAATTTAGTATCGCCAATAAAGGCGTCCATAATAATCGCTGGCCCCGGAAAGAATGGCTGCGGTAAAAACAGCAACTTGGTTCCAAGAATATCCCATGCGGCAAGCGCCAAGCCAACCGCGAAACGGAACTTCGCACCCGCAAAAAATTTAGCCACCTTATCGGCTCTCGCCTTGTGGACAAACAGCACTACCGCGTAAACAGTGTAATAGGCAATAATGGCGAGCAAAACCAAACGGTAAGCCAAATTGTCGTCAACTCTAAACCCGCCAAAAACATATTCCTTGATTCGCACATTCTCGGCTACCTGCGGAAAAAGTAAGTTCACCAAGAAAGCAATCAGGAATCCTGAAATCGTCAGTACAAAATTCATTCTGTCTCCGTGAAAAGGTTCAAAAAAAAGACGCCCCTGAAAATGACAACTTTCGGGGTTTTCATGTACCAGAAACACACAAAAGAAGAATGGGCCAAGGCCTATGAACTTCACAAGGATGGTTACGACTCTCCGTCAATCTCAAGGTTGACAGGTCTGGAACTGTCCGAAATTAAGCGCCATATCCGGCTTTACCGACAGACCGGCTGTTGGCAGACTGAAAGGAAAACGAATGTTCAGTCAACTCCTGCCTTGAGGAGGAGTGTCATCGACGCGGTCGTCAAGAAATCTCTATCTTATGCGGAAGTTATCGCCAAGTACGGCATAAGTTTTACCAGCCTGGGTATCTGGCTACGGAAATACCGTCACGGCGGATACGAGGAACTGTTAGCCACCAGACCGAGAGGGAGACCGCCCAAGATGAACAAGACCAAACCGAAACGGACAAAAGGAATGAGCGAACTTGAACGCCTCAGGGAAGAGAACGAATACCTGAAAGCGGAGAACGCCTACTTAAAAAAAATGAAGGCCCTAGACCAGGAAGAAAGTGCCGAGATGTTCGGTATAGGGCCCAAGTCGTCCACGAACTGAGCGCCGAGTACGCCCTGAAACATCTCCTGAAGGCAAGCGGGCTGTCCCGCTCCACATACTACTACCACCTCAAGCAGAGGCGGGACCGCTACGCCGACGAACGCAGCCGGATCAAGGCCGTACACGCCCAAAACAAGGGCCGCTACGGCTACCGCCGCATCGTTGCCCAGCTGAGGAACGAGGGCTACGTCATCAACCACAAGACGGTCTACCGACTCATGAAGGAAGAAGGCCTGAAGAACGTGCGCAAGCGCTGCAAGTACCGCTCCTACAAGGGAGAGGTCGGCAAGACTGCGCCGAACAGGCTCAAGCGGAACTTCAACACGAAGGCGCCCAACAGGAAGTGGACAACCGACGTGACGCAGATAAACATCGGAGCGGACAAGTGCTACCTGTCGCCGATACTCGACATGTACAACGGCGAAATTGTCAGCTACGCAATCTCGGACCACCCGGACCTGAAGATGGTGCTGGACATGTTGGACGGGGCCTTCACCCAAGGACGCGACTGGAAGCGGCTAATTCTGCACTCGGATCAGGGGTGGCACTACCAGCACGCAATCTATCAAAAATCGTTGAAAGATCATAAAGTCATCCAGAGCATGAGCCGCAAGGGCAACTGCCTGGACAATGCCATGATGGAGAACTTCTTCGGGATAATGAAGTCCGAGCTTCTCTACCCGAATACGTTCCAAAACATGGACCACTTCAAACAGGAACTGAGGGAATATATCAGATACTACAACAACGACCGGATAAAGCTACGCTTAAACGGAATGAGTCCGGTACAATACCGGACTCATAACTCAGTTTTATCCTAACTTTAAACTGTCCAACTTTTTGGGTTCAGTTCA
>LVAE01000047.1 GCA_001603905.1 Fibrobacterales bacterium Fibro_02 | reverse complement strand
TAACCGGTAATGAATATGGTTGTTCATGAACCCACTATTAAAAAACCTACAAATCCAGAATCAATAATGAGGCGTTCGAAGAGGAAAACCTGCCTCCTAAAATAAGACAATGCATATGTTGTTTATTTACTCGACGAGAACAAATGATTGACAAAAAATGCATTCAATTGATTAAATGTTCTGACAAAACGAAAGTAATCGAAGCACTTAGAAAACTTGTAGATCTTTTGAAAGGACCATTTGAATAATGAAAAGAACATTGAATGAAAATAAAATGTCTTTATTGAAAAAAATTAATTCTACAATGGATGATGTCAACAAAGTTGTTGATACGGGAAAATCATTGAATAAAAAATTGGGAAGTCCATTGGATATGCTAAAAAATAAATTTTTTAGCAAACCAAAGAAAACTCAAAATAGTAGTGAAAAGATTGAGAGTGCTCAAAAAATCCAAAACATTGGAATAAGTATAGATGAATCTAGTCTAGACACAGAAAATACAATAACCACAAGTAAAGTAAATGACTTCGAGTCCAATGTTGATGCTGTAAAAACAGAAAAGAAAAAAACAGCTCTAGATTTATTTGAAAGTCAGCTACGGATTAGTTCGGAGAATCCATCATATGGTTTAGCTGTAAAGAAATTGATGTCGGCAGAACTAGGAACCCTTAGATTGTTGCAGTCTCCAAATGCATTGCTGTTGCAAAATTTTAGCGATTTGGTGATGGAACATTTATTGATTTCTTATGAAAATATAGATGACAGTTTTAATAGAGTGAATTTTCAAAGAAATGCGGGGCTGTTAATTCGTTCAATAGTAAATTATTTGCAGGCACGGATTGCTTTCCTTGAAGATGAAAATGTTGGCGTTCAAGATTTAATAGATAATGCTAGTAATGATATTGCGTCTGTATCGTATTTTGTATTGGGAATGCTGTCATCTACAAAATCAGATATTAACGCAGATGGCATTGTGGTTTCTCCTGTAGGAGGAAAAGTAAGTAAATTGTCTGTTAGTCTTGAATTTGATAAAGAAAACATAAAAAATGCTTGTGATGAACTACGAAAAATAAAGAGTTTTGGAATTTTCACAAAGATTTTTTTTGCTAATAAAAAAATAAAACAAGAAAAGAAAAAATTATATTCTTTTTTGGCTGATTTGTTTGAAAATCTGAATAAATACAGATTCGTCTTTGGCGATGACAATAGAATTATGTCTCAACTTATAGAAAGGTATGGTTCATTAATTGCAGAAGAAGAATGTTTTTCGAGAGATGTTATAATCAAAGGAATGGAGAAAATAACAGAATCACGACCCTCTATTGTCCAAGACCAACCGCCTTTCCCACAGAAAAGATCCTTTTCCCTTCCTGCATGTATCTTGTCCCTTATAGCAATCTTGCTTGATGCCGGAATCATCTACGCAATAACGGATGTTCATTATTTTATATTGCTAACCATTTTGATTGTAATTCTTTCAATAATCATTTTGTCGTGTTCATTGATGTTTATTTATAACAATTTCTATGGCGACGATGCAGAACAAGAATGGTTAGAAAAAGTAGATGCATATTGGAGGGACTTGGCTTCTTTTTATTACAAGGCGTTGGCAAAAACGTTCTATGATTTTGATAAGCGAAATACACATTGATTGAGAACCTGTTGTATGACATCTATTTTCAATTCCCGTTTCTCCTCATCTCAATACATCAACTTCTACCCATACGTGGGTAAGGATTATGCGAGCGCACGACACAAGATTCTTGTGCTAGGCGAATCGCATTATGGTCCGCAATCTAACAACGGCTATCACGAGTGGACTCGTGAGGTGGTCGAGAAGGATTTTCTAGCAAACTACGACAAGGGTGCAACGCTCCCCAAATGGGCGCAGTGCCACCGCAACACGGCAAATGTTCTTGCTTCTGTTCGTGATGCAAACCCGCATGAGGTTTATGACAAGATTACCTTCTATAATTTCTTCCAAAAAAGCATTGGCGAAGGTGACCATGCGGATAAGCGTTATTTGACTACTGAGTTAAAGGCTTTGTCTGCAAAGGCCCTTGCCGAGGTTATGGAAATTCTGTGTCCTGATTTGATTGTCGGTTGGGGGTGGGATAATCTTGAATGGAAATATCTCCCGCAGGCTCGTGATCAAATTGAGATTAGCAAGAATTGTGCTGGAATAAACCTACATTTGTTCACATTAAATGGCTTCCCGCCCGTCCCCATTTGGTGTATGCACCATCCGTCTATGGGTATAAACATTGATGCCCATCGGGCATGTTTTGCTGAAATCAAGAAATACCTCAAATGGTGAATTTCTTGATGTATTTGCGTTAGGGGGCGTCGCACTTTTGTGGCGAGACGCGTAGCGGCTCGATGAGCCGAAGGCGAGCAGCACCCGACCCGGCGCCCTTCGACAAGCTCAGGGACCTTAGCCGGGGAACGCCCATAAAAAACACCTACGGATTTTCTTTTCCGTAGGCGTTCTTTTTTGAAAACTTTTCTAAGCTACTTTTTTAAAGCCTCGAGTTTGGCTTTGAACTCGGCGATTTTTTCCGGAGTCATGCCCATATCCTGCAACACGCTGATTGCATCGGCACGCTCCTCGTCGCGGGCCTTTTCAGCCTTTTCTTCAGCCTTTTGGCGTTCTTCGGCGCGAGCATCGGCAATCCGCTGACGGTAAACATCGCCGGCGCTAACGAATCCGTATTTCTGTCCTACGCTAACGAAAGCCATATCCAACTCCTTTTGAATATCTTCGGTGAGATACTCTGACAAATATACACTAATTTTCTGCAAAAGGCAAGTCGCCTCATTGTGGGGAATCTTTTTCAAGGCATCCTTAAACTTCGGCAAAATTTCAACCAGTTTTTCGGCATTATAGGCATATTTCATAGCGACAATCCCCATGCCGGTCGCTACATCTTCGCATGCAAGGCAGTCACTGTCAGGAATGTCAGCCATATTCACAAATGCACATTGAAACGGCAAGATTTTCCCATGGAAATATTCCGGGAAACCTTCTTCAATCACCTTAAGCGGATTCCAGTTTTCACGTCCGTTGTAGAAAATAATCGCCATGGTCGGGAGACCGTCAAAACCGTGATTGGCTCCATGCATTTTCATTACGGCATTTACATACCGTGCAATTTGATTGAGTACATCAGGGTCCCGCCCCGACTTGTGCTCTAATAAAATTCCGACAAGCACAGAAGCTCCCGTCGAAACATTGACGCGATACGCCAAATCTGCTTCACCAGTGTCATCCACTTCCGAATAGGAATCCGGAATGCGCATGAGTGTGTCAAGATTTACCGCCGACAGGAATTCGCTGACATCGCGATTGATCTTGCCAGCAAGCTCCAGCAGACAACGAAGATGCGTGACAACGGCAAAAAGCCAGCGGAAGAACGGATCATGCGGTCGTTGCGTTTTAGTCAGGTTCATATAGTACTCCTTTTGAAAAAAAACATCCAAAATCATTTGGATGTCTCGGCACTATTTTGAACCATCGGCGTGAATATAGAATACCCCTGTAATTCGGCAAGGGTTTGTTTGTAAAAAGATTGTAAAAAAAACTGTAAGGAGTTTTCTCCTTTAACCCATTCGGTTTTGCACAAAACCATTTGGAGTAGAATTTTTAGGCTCATCTCTCTACTTTTTGCTCCGCAAAAAAAGAGGATACAATGAGCCTTCCAAAGATTAACATCGAAGGAATCAACGAGCGATTCGGCCGTTTTGGCGAATTTTTGCTCGCACACCGCGCCATTATGCTGGTGGCGTTTGTCGTTTTGCTCGCGGTTTCGGTCGTGGGCATGAAAAAAATCTACGTCGAGGCCTCGTGGGACAGCTACTTTATCGAGGGCGACCCGATGCTTGTCGAAACAGACAAGTTCAAGGAAACCTTCGGTAACGACTACTTCGTGGGCGTGCTAGTCGAAAGCGACCATTCCATCTTGACGCCGGACAACCTGAAGCTTTTGCGCGAGCTTTCGAACGAACTGCGCGACAGCCTTTCGTATTCCGACGGCAAGGCGACTTCGATTGTCGATTTGGAATACATGCTCGGCACCGAAGATGGCATGGAAATCACGCAGATTGTGCCCGAAGAAATTCCGACGGACGAGGCGGGCATTGCAGAAATCGAGAAGCGACTGGCCGACAAGCCGGAACTTGCAAAGAAGCTGATTTCGACGGACCGCAAGCAGGCCTTCATCAACATCAAGCTGCGCCCCTTCCCCGAAGATTCCGTGTGGAAGGCCGAAGGCGAAGCGAAGGGCGTGAAGGCAGAAGCGCCCGACATGAAAACGGGCCGCGAAACGGCCGCAATCATCGCGAAGGAAAAGTACGCACCGCTGAACCCGCGCGCGACAGGCATGCCTTACTTGAGCTTCGAGAAAATGACCTACATCGGTCAGGAAATGGGCCGCATTTTCATCATGACGATTCTCTGCGCCATCATCGTGATGTTCCTCGTGACGCGTTCGCTCCGCGGAATTGTCTCTCCGCTGATTACGACTTTTGCAGGCGTCATTATGACATTCGGCCTGGTGGGTTACCTTGGGCTTTATATGGACGTGACTAACATCATGGTGCCCGTGATCTTGGCCTTCGCCGTATCGATTGCATACAACATTCACATCAATTCGTTCTTCCGCAAGAACATGATGCTTACGGGTAAACGCAAGGAATCGGTACTTTATGCCATGCGTGAAACAGGCTGGTCGGTGCTCTTCTCCGGCCTTACCACCATCGTGGCATTGCTCTCGTTCCTGTCCGTGATGCTCAAGCCGATCCGTTCCGTGGGCATTCTCTCGTCGATTGCGATTGCGTTTATCCTTCTCGTAGCACTGACGGTTTCGCCGATTCTCTTGAGTTTCGGTAAAGACAAGAAGCCGAACGCCAAGGTGCTTGAACGCGGCGATACGCGCATGGGAATCATTCTCGATTCTATCGGCAAGTTCGTTCTCGGACACGGCAAGCCGATTGCCATCGTATTTGCCATCATTACTGCAATTTCGATTTACGGGCTCACCAAGATAGAACCCGCCTTTGACGTGGAACGCACCATGGGCCGCAAAGTCGAATACGTGAACAAGATGCTCTACGTGGCAGAATCCGAAATCGGAAGCTTCTACTCTTACGACTTGGTGATTGATTTTGGTACAAACGACAAGGCCAAGGAAGTCGAGAATCTGAAAAAGCTCGAACAGTTGCAGGATCATGCAGGCAAGTACCCGCTCACCAAGCGTTCCACCTCCATTCTTGACATCGTCAAGGATTTGGACCGCACGCTGAACGAAAACCGTCAGGAAAAATACGCCATTCCCGAAACGGAAGAAGAAGTCGCGCAACTGCTTTTGCTCTACGAAAACGCGGGCGGCAGCGAAGCAAGCTACTGGATGGATTACGATTACAAGAAGCTCCGCCTGATGATTGAAATTTCGAGCTACAACTCCAACGAACTCCAGAAGGAAATCGAGGACTTGCAGAATTTTGCACGCAAGCTTTACCCGGACGCAAAGGTGACTGCCGTAGGAAACTTGCCGCAGTTCACCGCCATGCAGCAGTACCTGGAAGTGGGCCAGATGACATCATTCCTGATTTCCGTGGTCATCGTGGCTGTCCTTTTGATGATTGTCTTCGGTAGCATCCGCACGGGCCTTATCGGCATGATTCCGAACATTGCGCCGGGCATTTTCGTGGGCGGCTACCTTGGACTCACGGACATTCCGCTTGACATGATGACGGCGACGCTCATCCCGATGATTATCGGCCTCTCGGTGGATGACACGATTCACTTTATCAACCACGGGCATGTAGAATTTGACCGCACCCGCGATTACCGCGAGTCCATTCTCAACGTATTCCGCACGGCAGGCCCCGCGCTCGTGATGACCACCATCATCATGGTGGCAACCTTCGCCGGCTTTACCACCTCGAAGGCAACGCAGATGTTCAACTTCGGTTTCGTGGTGTTTATCGGCCTTGTCTCGGCATTGCTCGCCGACCTGTTCGTGACACCGCTTTTGATCAAGAAATTCAAGATTTTTGGAAAATAGGAGAAAATCATGACGATGAAAATTGCAAAAACAGCCGCGACAATTATTGTCGCCTTGAGCGCCATGGTGAGCGCAGAAACATTGACCGGTCGAGACATTGTACAGAAGGTACATGACCGCCCCGATGGCGACACCCGCAGTTCCGAACTCTCGATGACTCTCATCAACAAGAGCGGAGCCAAGCGCGAACGCAAGATTACCTCGTTTGCAATGGACGAGGGCAAAGATACCAAGCAGATCATGTTCTTCCGCTACCCCAACGACGTGAAAGGCACGGGATTCCTGACGGTCGATTACGACGACATCAACAAGGATGATGACAAGTGGCTTTACCTGCCCGCCATGAAAAAGACGCGCCGCATTAGCGGAAAGAGTTCCAAGACGGATTACTTCATGGGTTCCGACTTCACTTACGACGATGTGGGCCAGCGCAACATCGACGAAGACACGCACAAGCTCCTCCGCGAAGAAATGGTGGACGGAATCGATTGCTGGGTGGTTGAATCCGTGCCGAAAAAGGGCGACGAAATTTTCTCGAAGAAAATCTCCTGGATTCGCAAGGACTGCCTGATTGCCGCCAAGGTGGAATACTACGACAAGCTTGGCAAACTGCACCGCTCGCTGAAAGTCGAAAACGTCGTTCAGGTAGATGGATTCTGGTCTATCGCCAAGATGAGCATGGAAAACGTGCAGACCAACCACAAGACGCTCCTTGAATTCGGCGACATCAAGTTCAACATTCCGCTGGACGCAAAGACATTCACCGTGCCGCGCTTGGAAAGAGGTTTATAAGGAACTATCCCCACTTTTGTCATGCCCGCGAAGGCGGGCATCTCCCCTTTACAAAACATTTTTTTAGTAGAAAAGGAGATTCCCGACCAAGTCGGGAATGACAAATTAAGGAGAAATAAAGTGACGAAGCAATCTCTAGCAGCATTGTTATTGGCGGCGGCCGCTATCGCAGCCTTCGCCCAAGAAAGCCCGTTTCAATTCAACGGGTTTGTGGATACGTATCACGCCGTGCAGACGCAGCATCCGCACGATTTTACCACGTCGCGGACGCGCCTGCGTGCTGAACTCCGCGTGGATTACGAGAACGCCTACTTGTTCACAAGCCTAAATGGCGTGCATAATAGCATTCTCGATGACCGCACCGGAATCCAGCTGCAAGAGGCGTATTTTAACTACCAGAATGACCTCGTGGAATTCAAGGCGGGCCGCCAAATTGTGGTGTGGGGCGTTGCCGACGGACTCCGCGTTACCGACCTGATTTCGCCTGTAGATTACACCGAATTCATGTCCAGCGATTACGACGACATGCGCATGGCCGTTGACGGTTTCCGCATCAAATACCCCGGCGAACGCGCGAATGCCGAAATCGTTTACGTGCCCGTACCGCGATACTTCCAGATGCCTCTCGGCGAAGACAACCCCTGGCGTCCGAATCTGCCCGAGAAAGCGGGTCTCGATTTTCCAGAAGGCCCTGAGGCAAGATTCAAGAACGGAGACTTCGGAACGCGAGTTTCGTTCTTCCTCTCGAATCTGGACTTCTCTATCTCGGCGCTCCATACGCACAACCAGTCGCCCGTTTCCGTCGTAGAACCCGTCAGCATGGATTCTGTCGTCATTCACGGCATTCATGAAGCGATGACGATGATCGGTGGCGACATGTCGATGCCTATCGGCGAATTCGTGCTGCGTGCCGAAATCGCAGAATACTTTGGCGAAGCACTCGGTTACGCCAACAGCCTCGATTACGCCCGCAAGAACACGTTCAATGCGCTCGGTGGAATCGACTGGTACGCAGGCAACAACTGGACTTTCATGGTGCAGTATTTGCACAAGTACATTGCCGACTATTCGCACAACTTGGCAGTCGAAAAGAATTCCTCCGAAATGACCTTCCGCATTTCAAAGGAACTGCTGAACAACACGCTCAAGCTTTCGCTCTACGGCATGTTCGATATAGACAACCTTGCCTATTATGCACGCGTTTCGGGCGATTACTCCGTCACCGACCAGGTAATGATTTCGCTCGGCTACGACCACTTCGGCGGCAAACGCGGACAACTCGCAGGCTACGACAAGAACCGCGAAATCTGGGCGAAAGCGAAGTACTACTTCTAATAAGATCTAATGAATTTTGAAATAGAAACAGAAACCCGCAACCCTTATTCCGCATTCACGATGCGGCGCGTATTTTGCGTTGGCATTGTTGTTGCCGTCTTGCTGCATGCGGGCTTTTACGCCTGGGGATTCTTGAAGCGGACGCAGGTGGTTACCACTCGCGAAGACGCCGAGGTGATTCATGTGGAGCGCTTGCTCTTGCAACCGCCTCCGCCCCCGCCTGAAGTCAAGAAAATCGTGAAGAAGGTGGTTCGCGCCAAGATTATCCCAAACATCGTGCAAGATACCGTGCCGGAACCCGAGCCGGAGCCAGAGCCGGAACCGATTGTAGTTACGGACGCGGCACCCGTCGTAGAAGCTCCTGCAGAACCCGTGGCACCGCCCCCGCCACCACCTCCTCCTCCGCCGAAGCCTTCGAAGGATTCGCTGATGAAGGTGACGAAAGCCTACCTTATCAGGCTTTCCAAGGCGTTCGAAAAGCAAAAGGACTACCCCGCTACGGCACGCCGCTTAAAGCAAGAAGGAACCGTACGTGTGCAGTTCACTGTCGCAAAGGACGGAAGCATCAGCGGAGCAACCGTATCAAAGCCGTGTCCGTATTCTTCGCTGAACGAAAGTGCGCTTGCCGCCGTGCAGGCCGTACCAAAGTTTGATCCGATTCCAGCTGTACTTGGCAAGGACACCTGGAAAATGGAGATTCCAATCAAGTATAACCTTCACTAATAAAGGAGATTCCGGCTCGGAGGCCGGAATGACATAAACATGAACTACATCTTAGACTTTATTCAACAGGGCGGCGTTATCGCCTACGTTCTCGTGGCGATGAACTTCGTCGGCTATTCCATCATCGTATGGAAAATCATCTCGCTGATTCTCTTTAACAGGAGCATCCGCAAGCGCCTTCCGTCCAAAATTCTGCATCGCGTGGTGAGCCACAATACCGATCACCACATCATTATGGAAAGCATCCGCACCGAAATCGCGCTTGCCTTTTCTCCGCTACAAAAGGGCATGACCACCATTGAAAACATCGCAAGCATTTCTCCGCTGCTCGGCCTTTTGGGTACGGTATTCGGCATTTTCAACGCCTTCAGCGTTATCGCCGTTTCGGGTCTTTCAGACGCAGGCGCATTCGCCACGGGCATCAAGCTCGCCCTCATTACGACGGTGATTGGCCTCGTGGTTGCCATTCCGCATGTGATCGCATTCAACTACCTGAACGCAAGCATGGAATCGGAACAGGACAACGTTGAAAACGATGTGCTTTTGCAGCTGGGCCGCATTCTCAAGGAAAAGGACCACATTCGTTCTCAAAGCGCCGATTCCGCAAACGAGGATGCATAAATGGCCAAGCGCACCCGCCGAATCCGCCCCGACATGACGCCGCTGATTGACTGCGTCTTCTTGCTGCTAGTGTTTTTCCTGGTGACATCGGTGTTCAAACAAGACGAATCGGTACTCAAGCTGATTCTACCCGAAACACAGACCGAAACCAAGCGCGACACGCCCGAGGGCCTGTACATCGAACTTTCCGAAACGGAACTCGCCTTTAACGGCCAGCGCGGAACCCCCGACGAACTCCGCGAAAAGGCAGCAACGGTGCAGAACAAGAAATCCCCTGTCGCCATCAAGATCGACAAGGGAACAACTTACGAACGTATCGCCGTCATCCTCGATATTTTACAGGTGCAAAAACTGTACAATATCCAGCTGATTAACGAGATGGAAAGCGCGGAATAAGGCTGCGCTTATTATACGCGGCCCGCGAACTGATTCGTAAACAGCAGCAGTCCCGAAATAAAGATTATAACACCGCCTGCGAGAGTCGCGACGGTGTATATTTTTGTTGCGATACGGGTATGGGCACTTCCCTTGTCAATTCCCTTGCGGAATGCCACGGCCGCAATACCGAAGGCCACATTCGTAATCGTCATGCCGATGCAAATGACAAGCGCCCCCAGGAGCGAAAGCGCCACCATCGAATTCAGCAGGCAGAAAAGTACAATCAGCGCCACAGCCGGGCAAGGCACAATTCCCGTAACGGCGGCAACGCCCAAGATTTCGCGCCAGCGGGCAATCGGCGGAAGCGCAATTCCAGAGCCAGATTCCGCGCACGCACCATCTTGCGCAGCATCAATCCGAGCGGAACATCCACAGCCCTTGCGCGACTTAAATACATCTCGAAGCGCAAGTACAACAAGCAACACACCCGTGAGCATAATCAGCGCATAACTCGCGCGTTCGATTCCGATACGTCCCGTCTCGAACGCCGTAAATACGGTCGCCTTGAAAATCGCATACAGAATCAGCAACAAGATGACCGCACTCATCGTATGCGTCACGGTAATGCCCGCACCAAGCGCCACACCCTGCCGCCAGCGACCACGACGCGCTATAAAGTAACCTACCACAATTGACTTTCCATGTCCGGGGCCAAGCGCGTGCAACATACCATACACAAGGCAGATCGCGAGGAACTTCCAGATGGCATCCCAGTCACCCCTTTTCATCGCCGAAATCGCCGCCGTCAACTTTTCGCGAAGCACCTTCTGCTCGTCCGCAATCACCGTATACAGAGACCGCGAATTTGCCACTGTTTTTCCAGGCTCAGCCACTGATTTCGCAGCAGGTTCCGCGGCAGCCTCCGGCACAGCAGAAGCACCTTCAGCAGGCGCCACCACTTCCGTCGCAGTCGGAGTATCTCCCCCACCCATATCAAAACGTTTCTTCTTAACAGCCGCCGAAGCTGCCATTGCAAGCAAAATAACAAGCAAAATTATAATTGATTTTTTCATAGAATTCTAATACAATCACACCCCGCGCATGTCGGGATCCCAAATGACCTTGTGTAGTTGCACCTGAAAACGGGCTTTATTCTGAACCATCACCTTTTCAGAAAGCATCCACTCTACAATTTTTTCATATTCCAGCTTGCCAAAAACCGGCGAGACAAAGATATGCGGCATCGTATTCGATGTTTTTCCGTCTACGCAGCCATGGGTCTTGCGTTGGTGCAGTTCGCGAACCACCCTTGCCGTTTCTTCGAGGTCTTCAACACTCCCGACAACAAACTTGAGCACGTCTTCGGCACCGAGCGTTTCAAGATTTTCCATACGCATCTTGGCAGACATCCCGCTGCTTTCGCACTTCCAGTCCATCGTGTAAAACAGCCCCGGAAAATGCCACTTGCACGGTACGGTTCCATTGGTTTCGACATTGACCAAGAACCCCTTTTCGCTCAAGGCTCGCAGCAAGTCATCGACTTCTGCGTGCAGCATCGGTTCGCCACCGGTGAGCGTCACGGCATCAACGCCACACTCAGCGCGATAGGATTCTACTGCCGCGACCACCTCGTCTACATTCATTTGTCTATAATCATCACCTTCAACAGCATACATCGTGTCGCAATAACTGCAACGCAAATTGCAACCGTGGAGCCGCACAAATACAGCGGCCAGGCCCGTTCTAAGCCCTTCGCCTTCGATGCTCTTGAAAATTTCATTGACCTTCATGTGCCGAAAAATTCCCGCTACGAGCTAAACTTCGTATTCCACCAGGTTGCCTTCGCTTTCTTGAATCTGCACCTTGTAGCAGTGCGGGACCTGCCCGCAAATCCAGCGGGCTATGTTTTCGGCAGTCGGATTTGCATCCATCACATCGTTCAGGAACTTGTGATCAAGCTGACCCTTCACGATCTCCTTGATGTGCGAGAAATCGACCACCATACCGTTTTCGTCGAGGGTTTCACTTTGGCAGTACACCGTGATGATCCAGTTATGGCCATGAAGACCGCGGCACTTGCTTTCGTACGGGAGGTTCAGTCGGTGCGCACCCGAAATTTCCATTCGCTTGATGACTCTGTACATATTACCCCTCGTATTCCGTCGTATCTTCGACACCCGCTTCGGCAAGAGCAGCCTTGCGTTCCAGGCAAGTAGCGCACTTTCCGCAGTGAATTTTTCCGCCCTTGTAGCAGGACCAGGTTTGAGCATAATCGATTCCGAGCATCTTACCCCTGCGGGCAATATCAGCCTTCGAAATATTCGTGTAGGGAGCATCAATCGTAATGCCAGCATAAGTTCCCGCCGCAATCGCCGCCGACATATTCTTGACGAACTCTTCGCGACAGTCGGGATAAATGGCATGGTCACCAAAATGGTTCGCCATCATCACCTTGGTCAGATCACGGCTTTCGGCAAGACCCGCCGCCACAGAAAGCATAATTCCGTTACGGAAAGGAACCACGGTCGACTTCATATTTTCATCGGCATAAGTACCTTCGGGAATCGCATCCGCCCCCGACAGGAGCGACGACTTGAAATAATCGTGCATAAACTTGAGCGGAATAGTGATGTGCGGGATCCCAAGTTTTTCGCAATGAAGTTTAGCGAAGGGAATTTCACAGTCGTTATGATTGCTTCCGTAATCGAACGAGACAGCAAGGGCGATTTCGTCAGCACGGTCATAGAGCAGGGTCGTGCTATCCATACCGCCGGACAGAACCAGCAAGGCGTTTTTCATATAGGCTCCTAGTTTTGTTTATCGTCAGGATGGATTTCGAACTGACGTACTCTTATATAAGCAAATATAAATATAGTTATTTACGGCAGGATTGGCGAAGGCATCTGGTGTCAACCGCAATGGTTTTACATTTTTTGTATTTTCACGGCTATCGCGGCATTCCGGTTTACATAAAATGAAATAGCTAAAATTTTTTCTAAAAAATAAAAGCGAAACTGCTTGCGAGCGCACCTTCTTTTTACTACATTATGGTCCCGATGAAAGTATCGGAATCCATAGAGGCACACCTGTGTTCGGCCGTTGCAGCGATTGCGCAACGCAATCAGGCGACCCTCTCCGGGAAAGTTTCCGGACATCCGATTTTTCTTTCTTTCGTTTTTAATCGTCTTTATCGTTTGGCAAAAGCTTTTGGCTTTTGCCTTTATTTTTATCCGGATTTTCATTACACAGCGAGCAATATATGACAGACAGATTCAACTGGAAAGCGAAACGCGAGAAGAAGGCGTTTCTGGCATTGGCGGACGGAACCGTCTTTAGGGGTTATGCCTTCGGACAGGCAACCGACACCGTCGGTGAAGCAGTGTTCAACACCGGCATGGCAGGTTACAAGCAGATTTTGACGGACCCCTCCTATGCGGGCCAGTTCGTGGTGTTCACCACGGCCGAAGTCGGCGCCTACGCGGCAAACCTCGAGAAGTCGGAATCGCGCGACGTGTTCCTGAACGGCATCGTCGTGAACTCGCTGGATGACGTGAGCAAGGAAATTGGCGAAGAAAGCCTGCACGAATACATGCTCGCCCACAAGAAGCCGGGCATTGCAGGCGTGGACACTCGCGCACTCACCATCCACCTGCGTGACCATGGCGCACAGAAGGCCTACCTCCACGTAGATGGCACCGACATGAGCGAAGCCGATGCAATCGCAAAGGCAAAAGCCTGGGAAGGCCTCGACGGTCAGGACTACGCGAGCAAGGTGTCCGACCCGAATGGTTATGAATTTAGCACCGAAGGTGACCTGAACGTTGTCGCGCTCGATTTCGGTATCAAGACGAACATTCTGAGGAACCTCGCCGAACAGAACATGAAGGTGACTGTGCTTCCGATCAACGCCACTTACGAACAGGTGATGGCGAAGAACCCGGACGGTGTGTTCCTCTCGAACGGACCTGCCGACCCGAACAGTCTCCCGCAAGTGGCAGCAGTCGTAAAGCAGCTGCTGGGCAAGGTTCCGCTAATGGGCATCTGCCTCGGTAACCAGCTGCTCGGTCTCGCACTCGGCGCGAAGGTTTCCAAACTCAAGTTCGGCCATCACGGCTGCAACCACCCGGTAAAGAACTTGAAGACCGGCGCTGTGGAAATCACGAGCCAGAACCACAACTATGCCATCGAAGAATCTTCGCTCCCCACGAATGTAGAAGTCAGCCACATCAACCTAAACGACAACACCATTGAGGGCATCCGCCACAAGGAACTCCCCGCGTTCAGCGTGCAGTACCACCCGGAATCCGCTCCGGGTCCGAACGATTCCTACTACCTGTTCGGCGAATTCAGACAAATGATTCTTGACTTCAAGGGAGCAAAATAATGACGAAGGCCGCCCCCAAAAAACAGACCAAGTACATCTTTATTACCGGCGGCGTGGTCAGCTCGCTGGGTAAGGGAATCACCTCGGCCTCGCTGGCATTGCTCCTCAAGAGCCGCGGCTACAAGGTGTTCATGCAGAAGCTCGACCCGTACCTGAACGTGGACCCGGGCACCATGAGCCCCTACCAGCACGGCGAAGTTTTCGTGACCGACGACGGCTACGAAACCGACCTTGACCTAGGCCACTACGAACGTTTTGCCGGCGTGCAGTGCTCCAAGGCTTCCAGCTACACTTCGGGCCGTATCTACTCTTCCGTACTCGCGAAGGAACGCGCGGGCAAGTACCTCGGCGGTACGGTGCAGGTCATTCCGCACATTACCAACGAAATCAAGGACGCCTTCCGTTCTGCAGCCGAAAGCGGCGCCGACATCGTGCTCTGCGAAATCGGCGGAGTCGCTGGCGACATCGAATCGCTTCCGTTCCTCGAAGCCGCAAGACAGTTCCGCTTTGAAGTCGGCGTGGAAAACACCTGCTTTGTCCACCTGGTTTTGGTGCCTTACCTCAAGGCCGCAGGCGAACTCAAGACAAAACCTTCGCAGCACTCGGTTGCCGAACTTCGCAACATCGGTATTTTCCCGGACATTCTCGTGTGCCGTACCGAAATGACGATTCCGCAGGATCACCTGGACAAGCTTGCGCTCTTCTGCAATGTGAAGCCCGAATGCGTCATCGAAGAAAAGGACGTGACAGATTCCGTGTACGCCGTGCCTCGCGAACTTTCCAAGCAGGAACTCGACCTTCGCGTTCTTGAACAGCTCCATCTAAGCGTACACCCGATTATCCACTCCGAATGGGACAAGCTCGTCAAGAAGGCTACCCAGCCCAAGTACGAATGCACCATCGCGCTGGTGGGCAAGTACATCGCCATCCGCGATGCCTACAAGTCCGTGCACGAAGCCTTGCAGCACGCCGGCATGGAACACAACGCCAAGGTGAAAGTGGAATGCATCGAGGCCGAAGAGTTGGAAAAGAATCCGAACCTCATCAAGAACGCCGACGGCATTCTGATTCCGGGCGGTTTCGGTAGCCGCGGCGTGAACGGCAAGTGCGTAGCCATTCGCTACGCCCGCGAACACAAGGTTCCGCTGCTTGGCATCTGCCTCGGCATGCAGTGCTGCGTGATTGAATTCGCCCGCAACGTGCTCGGCTGGAAAGACGCCAACTCTACGGAATTCGACGAAAAGACGGCCCACCCGGTCATCGACCTGATGGACGAACAGAAGAACGTCACCGACAAGGGCGGCACCATGCGCCTCGGCGCTTACCCGTGCAAGCTAATGAAGGATTCCAACGCGGCAAAGCTCTACAAGAGTGAAAAGATTAGCGAACGTCACCGCCACCGCTACGAATTCAACTACAACAGCGAATTCCGCAAGGAGCTCGAAAAGGCCGGTCTGAAAATCGCTGGTACATCGCCCGACGGCAAGCTCGTCGAGATGGTGGAAATCAAGAACCACCCCTACTTCGAAGCCTGCCAGTTCCACCCGGAATTCAAGAGCAGGCCCACCGCACCGCACCCGCTGTTCAGCGGACTTGTAAAAGCCGCTCTTGCACAGAAAAATGGCAAAACAAAAACCGCGACCGCAAAAGCCGCGCAGAAGAATTTGAATGGAGGCAAAAAGAATGCCTAAGCGTACCGACATCAAGAAGATTATGCTCATTGGCTCCGGCCCGATCGTGATTGGCCAGGGCTGCGAATTCGACTATTCTGGCGTGCAGGCCTGCAAGGTGCTGCGCCGCGAAGGTTACGAAGTGGTGCTCGTGAACTCCAACCCGGCCACCATCATGACCGACCCCGAAATGGCCGACCGCACCTACATCGAGCCGCTGAGCGTCGATATTCTGCACGAAATCATCCGTCGCGAACGCCCGGATGCATTGCTCCCCACACTCGGTGGCCAGACGGCACTCAACCTCGCCATGGAACTGAACGAGCGCGGCATTCTCGACCGCTACCAGGTGGAACTCATCGGTGCAAAGGCCGAATCCATCCAGCGCGCCGAAGACCGTCACTTGTTCAAGGAAGCCATGCTCAAGATTGGGCTTGACCTCCCCCGCTCCGGTTCGGCACACTCCATGTCTGAGGCGACCGCAATCGCC
Organism: Fibrobacterales bacterium Fibro_02; assembly: GCA_001603905.1. Lineage (GTDB taxonomy): Bacteria > Fibrobacterota > Fibrobacteria > Fibrobacterales > Fibrobacteraceae > Fibrobacter. Next base: position 24,871 of record LVAE01000047.1, on the reverse strand, counting down.
CACACCATCGGCAGCTGGCCCTTGATCATCCGCCCGGGCTTCACCCTTGGCGGCACGGGCGGCGGTATCGCCCACAATCCCGAAGAATTCGAAACCATCGTGAACCGCGGTCTCGACGCCTCGCTCAACAACGAAGTGCTTATCGAAGAATCGCTCCTCGGCTGGAAAGAATTCGAAATGGAAGTCATGCGCGACAAGAAGGGCAATGCCGTTATCGTGTGCTCCATCGAAAACCTCGACCCCATGGGCGTGCACACCGGCGACTCTATTACGGTCGCCCCGATCCAGAGCCTCGATGACCGCGCTTATCAGGCCATGCGCGACGACTCCCTGAAGGTCATGGAAGCCATCGGCGTGGAAACGGGCGGATCCAACGTGCAGTGGGCTATCGAACCCAAGACTGGCCGCCGCATCATCATCGAAATGAACCCGCGCGTGAGCCGTTCTTCGGCACTCGCCTCCAAGGCAACGGGCTTCCCCATCGCAAAGATTGCAGCCCTCCTCGCCGTGGGCTACACCCTCGACGAACTCCGCAACGACATTACGCAGACGACCCCGAGCTGCTTTGAGCCGGCGCTCGACTATGTGGTCGTGAAGGTTCCGCGCTTTACCTTCGAAAAGTTCCCGAAGGCCGATTCTACGCTTGGCACACAGATGAAATCCGTGGGCGAAGCGATGGCCATCGGTACGAACTTCAAACAGGCCATGCAGAAGGCGCTCCGCTCTCTCGAAACGGGATTCGGCGGATTCGGTGCCTGCGCCAAGTGCGAAAAGTTTAAGGAATACGACGACGAAACGCTCGCCAAGGAAGTCGCCCGTCCGAGCGCCGAACGCATCTTCGTGCTGCACGAAGCACTGCGTCGCAAGTGGGGCGTCGAGAAGTTGTACGAAATCACGAAAATCGACCGCTACTTCTTGCGTCATCTCGAAGAACTCGCCCTCTATGAAGACGAAATCCTTTCCGCAGGCTCTCTCGAAAACCTCGCGAAGGACTTGCCGCTCTTCCGCCAGGCCAAGGAACTCGGCTACAGCGATATCCAGATTGGTTACCTGTTCCACAAGACTCCCGAAGAAGTCATGGCGGTGCGCAAGCAGATTGGCCTCGTTCCGAGTTACTACTCCGTGGATACCTGCGCCGGCGAATTCGAAGCCATCACGCCGTATTACTACAGCTGCTATGCGGAAAACTCTGAGCCCGTCCGCGAAATCCCGGGTCACGGCCACAAGAAGAGAATCATGGTGCTCGGCGGCGGTCCGAACAGAATCGGTCAGGGTATCGAATTCGACTACTGCTGCTGCCATGCCGCCTTTACGCTGCGTCGCGAAGGCTACGAAGTCATCATGGTGAACTCCAACCCCGAAACGGTTTCCACCGACTACGACACCTCCGACAAGCTCTACTTTGAGCCGCTCACGCTCGAAGACGTGATGGGCATTTACGAACGCGAAAAGTGCGCCGGCGTCATCGTGCAATTCGGTGGTCAGACTCCGCTGAACCTCGCCATGCGCCTCAAGAAGGCCGGTGCAAACGTCGTCGGCACGAGCCCCGAAGACATCGACCTCGCCGAAGACCGCGACTTCTTCAAGCAGCTGGTTGACAAGGTCGGCATCAAGCAGGCCGAAAGCGGCATCGCCCACAACGTGGAAGAAGCCCTCGCCATCGTCGAGAAAATCGGCTACCCCGTTTTGGTGCGCCCGAGCTTCGTTCTCGGCGGCCGCGGCATGGTGATTGTCTACAAGGAAAAATACCTCCGCAAGTTCGTGGAAGAAGCCGCCGCCATTGGCGAAGGCAAGCCGATCCTTATCGACCGCTTCCTCGAAGACGCAACCGAACTCGACGTGGACTGCATCAGCGACGGCAAGCACACCGTGGTGGGCGCCATCATGGAACACGTGGAACCCGCAGGCATCCACTCCGGCGACTCCGCCAGCGTCATCCCGCCCATGACGCTCTCCAAGGAAATCCAGGACAAGGTCCGCGCCTACGCCAAGGAATTCGCGAAGGAACTCCACGTTTGCGGCCTCATGAACATGCAGCTCGCCGTGAAGGACGGCGAACTCTACATGATCGAAGTGAACCCGCGTGCATCGCGCACCGTGCCGTTCGTCTCCAAGTCCATCGGCGTCCCGCTCGCAAGCTACGCCAGCCGCTGCATGCTCGGCGAAACCCTGGAACAAATCGGCTTTACCGAAGAAGTCCACGTGCCTTACGTGAGCGTCAAGGAAGCCGTGTTCCCGTTCGTCAAGTTCCCGGGTGTCGACATCACGCTTTCTCCGGAAATGAAATCCACCGGTGAAGTCATGAGCCTCGATCGCGACCGCGGCCTTGCCTACCTCAAGAGCCAGCTGGCATCGGGCAACAAGGTCCCGAGCCAGGGCAACATCTTCGTCTCGCTCAAGGACGAAGACAAGCAGAAGGCCGTACCGCTTATCCGCCAGCTCGTGAACCTCGGTTACGAACTGTACGCCACCCGTGGCACCTCTACGATGCTCTACAACGAAGGCATCAAGACCCGCGCCGTGTTCCGCATCTCCCGTGGCCGCCCGAACCTGCTCGACCTTATCCACGATAAGGAAGTGCAGTGGATCGTGAACACCACCGAAACCGGCGCCGAAGCCATGGTCGACGAAATCCAGATGCGCTCCAAGGCTGTGGTCTCGGGCATTCCTATCACCACGACCATCGCCGCCCTCACCTCTACCGTGGAAGGCCTCATGGACAAGCACGACTTCGGAAGATTCGAAGTTTGCAGCCTCCAAGAGTACCACAGGCACGTGAAGAAGTGACACCCACTCGACAAGCTCAGGGCAGGCTCTGTGTCATCCTGAGTCCCGGAACAAGTCCGGGGTAAACTCCGCCTCTAAGGCGCGAAGTCGAAGGATCTAGAACATTATAAAAGAGAATTGCTTATTAGCAGTTCTCTTTTTCATATGTAGGGGAAAGCCTTCCCCTCGCTTGAAGTCCATCAAAAAAAATGTTCTTCAAAAACGATTGTCAATAGAGCGGTGTCTCCAAAGAAGTCTGTTCGAAAAAAAAGCAAAAATCAGAGATTCGTGAGGAAATTGTGATGTCACGCCGTTGCAGCCAAGATCAATCTTTACCGTTCTCTTTTCAAGGGGTCGGCAAAAAGGCGGGCGTCCCGCAACCTGTCGCCGAAAAGAAGGTGTTTACGAACTTTATCCGCTAAAATCAGTGTTTCCTGTCACGGCATTTTGCAAAATGCGGCGAGCCTATTGGAGCTTGTCGCATTTTTATTTATTTTGAAGAAAAAACGGAGGGAAACTATGTTTATCCGCAAATCCAAATTCTTTTTAATGGCAGGAATTGCCGCGTTGTGCATATCCTGCAGCGACGACAGCAACAGCCTTAATGCCAGCGACGCGGGCAAGGACGACGGCAAAATCGCCGACACAAGTACCCCAAAAAATCCAAATATTGAAACCGAAAACGGCGCCACATTCGAGACCATAGGCAATTCTCACTACAATGGCGACAGGGACTTTGCTATCGGAGGGGGTATTCTCGACTCTTACGAAGGCGAATACATGGTACCCGCCCCTTCTGGCGCTATTTATGACGAGGCCGGAGCCCCTACTAGAGAAGCCATTACCGATGAATACCTTGCGGTAGACGGAGCCCCCATCGAATATTATGACGGCGGAGTTTATGAAGGAGATTATAACGGCAAAACATACGGTCTGCTCACGGCTTCCGAATGGAACGATTTGGACAATTGGAAAGACTGGGGCGAAATCCTGACAGGCGAATTTTACGACAAGGCTAGCTACTGGGAATTCTACCCGCACACACTCGTGGCCGTACAAGTCGTTGACGAAAGCGGCACCGGCCTCGCCAACGTTTCAGTAGAACTTCTTAAGAACGAGAATGTGGAATTCGCTACTAGAACCGACAACAAGGGATTCGCCTACTGCTGGGCAAATTTGTTTGACGGCTATACCGAAGAAGTTTTGAAGAGCGAAGATTTCTCCTTGAAGGTCAACGGCAAAGTATCCGAAGATCCCGTCAAGCTAACCACCAAGAACGACGAGTCGCTCAACGTAAACACTATCACCAGCGATGCCAAGCAAGCTGATACCAAGGCAGATGTCGCCTTCATCGTTGACGCCACCGGTTCCATGGGTGACGAAATCCGTTTCCTCCAATCGGACCTGAGTTACATCATTGACCACGCCTCTTCGGAAACCAACGTTGCGTTACGCACAGCCGTCGTATTCTACCGCGACGACGGCGACGAATATCTCACCCGCGGCAAGGATTTCTCCACCAACGTTGCCAACACGCAGGCATTCATCGAAGAACAGAGAGCCGACGGTGGCGGCGACTACCCCGAAGCAGTGCACTCCGCGCTCGAAGCCACCTTGCAGAATTTCTCCTGGAACGAATCGGCACGTGCACGCATCGCCTTCCTGATTCTTGACGCTCCCGCCCACCACCAGGACAGCATCATCACAAGTCTCCAGAGTTCCATAACCTTCTACGCCAAGAACGGCATCAAGATTATCCCCGTTGCCGCGAGCGGTGTCGACAAGGACACCGAATCCATGTTGCGATTCTTCGACATCGTCACGGGCGGCACCTACGTGTTTCTTACCGACGACAGCGGCATCGGTTATTCCCATATCGAAGCATCCGTAGGCGATCACGAGGTAGAAAAGCTCGCCGACCTGATGTTACGGCTGATCAAAAAGTACGTAGAATAGAAAGCGGCATCAGGTTTTACATTTTCTGATTTCTCTTCCGATTTTGTAAAAGCAAATTTTGTAATCGCGGCTTAATAAGCTGCGATTTTTCTTACCAGTTTACCATTTTCTTGTTCCGAATTGTTGTTTTCGCCCCATTTTCACGAATTTGGGGCTTTCAGACCATTTTGGCACGGCTTTTGCAATAAGTTGGGCAAAACAAGAAAACAACCCTAACAAAGGATAGGAACATGAAGCTAATCACAGCTTACATCCAACCCGAACGATTGAACATCGTAAAGCAAGAACTTTACGAAAACAAGATCTACAAGATGTCTGTCACGAACGTCCTTGGCTGCGGGCAGCAGCGCGGTTACAACCAACGTTTCCGTGGCGTGGTGACCGAGGTTAATTTGCTCAAAAAGATCTGCCTGAAGATTGCAGTGAACGACGAATTCGTGCAGCCCTGCATCGATGCCATCATCAAGGGCGCACGCACGGGCGCTATCGGCGACGGCAAGATTTTCGTCACGGAACTTGAACAGTGCATTCGCATTCGCACCGGCGAAACTGGCCCCGAGGCAATCGGCTAATCAAAACAAATTAACACAAGGAATTAAAACAATGAACGAAGCAGCAACTGTCGTACCTGTCAGCGACGCCATCTTTATGACAGAAAACATTTGGATTATGATTAGCGCCATGCTGGTGTTTATCATGGGCCTGGGCTTTGCCTGTGTCGAAGCGGGTCTTGTTCGTGCCAAGTGCGCGGCCAACGTCGCTTTCAAAAACATCGCGGTTCCCGCCATAGGTATCACGATGTACGCCGCCATCGGCTTTGCCCTCATGTACCCCGGAACGTTCAACGCGATTTCCGGTGTACTTGGATTTGCCGGATTCGGTATCGGTGACTGGGCAGACCCCTCCAAGTTCACCGCCGCCTACAACGGTCACTTCACCCTCTTCACCGACTGGCTGTTCCAGGCGATGTTCGCAGCAACCGCAGCAACCATCGTCTCTGGCGCTGTCGCCGAACGTGTGAAGCTGAACTCCTTCCTCGTCTTCACCATCATCTACGTGGCCTTCGTCTACCCGATCGTGGGTAGCTGGACATGGGGCGGTGGCTGGCTTTCTTCCATCGGCAAGGCCGGTTTCCATGACCTCGCAGGTTCTACGCTCGTTCACTCTGTGGGTGGCTGGGCAGCTCTCGCTGGCGTCATGATTCTTGGACCGCGTATCGGTAAGTATGTCGGCGGCAAGGTGCACGCTATTCCGGCCCACAACATTCCGCTCGCCACGGTCGGTGTGTTCATGCTGTGGTTCGGTTGGTGGGGATTCAACGCCGGTTCTGCCCTCTCCGGCGACCCGAAGGCTACCAGCTGGATTCTCGTGACCACGAACCTCGCCGCTGTCGCAGGTATCATTACCGCAACGCTCACGAGCTGGATTGTTTCGAAGAAGCCGGACGCCACCATGGCTCTCAACGGCTGCCTTGCTGGCCTCGTCGCCATCACCGCCGGTGCAGACGTGGTTACCCCGCTTTCTTCCTGGATTATCGGTGCCATCGCTGGTGTGCTCGTAGTCGGCGCAGTCTTCATGTTCGACCGCCTGCACTTGGATGACCCGGTCGGCGCTCTCTCGGTTCACCTGGTGAACGGTGTGTGGGGTACGCTCGCTGTCGGTATCTTCGATATCACTGGCGACTACACCCTCGGCACCCAGGCCATCGGCGTGATCGCTTACGCGGTTCCCTGCTTCGGTGCTGCTAGCCTCATCTTCTTCGCAATCAAGAAGACCATGGGCCTCCGCGTTACCGAACGTCAAGAACTCCGCGGCCTCGACCAAAGCGAACACGGACAAGAATCCTACAGCGGATTCCAAATCTTCAGCAACATGTAATTTGGGCGCAAGCAAGAAACTTCATACTGTCACTCAACAGATACACAAGAAGGGATGTCGCAAGACATCCCTTCTTGTGTATCTATAAAAAAACATTCAAAGGCGACGCCCTACAGACAACTTTGCCGCTCTCCGAACGACCGCTTTGGAACAAAGACCAATTTCATTACATACTAAATGATTTCAAGAGAGAACTTAGTATGTAATTTTCAAAAAACGCCAAACAGGCTTACATACTAAACACTCTAAAAAACATTTTAGTATGTAAAAAGCAAAAAAAACAGCCTTAAAAACAAGATAAAAACGGTCTTAAAACGACTTTTTTCCTCAAATGAGTCCTAAAAACACTCTTTGACACATCATAATTACATACTAAATATCTTCAAAAAGAAAATAGTATGTAATGGCAACTGAACAACATCACAAATTACATACTAAACCACATCAAAACAGAGGTTTGTATGTAATGCCAGTATTTTACCCATCCGAGTGCAAACTGATTTCCGGTATTAAACAAAGAAACCGATGGGTACACCCCCACCGGTTTTCTTTGACGGGAAAAACAACAGTTTACTTTCCTGCAATTTCCTTGGCTTTCGCCTCGATTTCAGCGATGGCTTTTGCGCGGCCTTCAGCAGTGTCAGCATTATTCAGCACAATGTTCACAAACACGGAGCCCGCAACTACGGCATACACATGCTTGCTGAGCACCTTGGACTGTTCGCCGTTGCGGATGCCGAAACCGCCGAGAACCTTGGCGCCACCCTTACCGACGGTGTCGATAAAGTCGAGTGTCGCCTGGTCAATGGTGGTTTCGCTGCCGGTAGTGCCCGCGCGGAGTGCAGCGTAGATGTACTTGAAGCCCTTGGAGGCCATCATTTCGAGGCGTTTCTTGGTCATGGAAGGTGCCGCGACTGGGATGTTTTCGAGACCGTGCTTCTTGCAAGCTTCAGTCAGGCCTTCGTCGCCGTCGAACGGCAAGTCCGGAATGATGCAAGCGGACACGCCCGCATCCTTGCACATCTTGACAAAGTTTTCGATGCCCGGCGTAAAGGCGAGCGAACCGTAAGTCATGATGTAGATGGGCGTTTCGGGGTGGCGTTCGTGAATTTTTCTAACGATTTCAAGCCCCTGCTTGGTGGAGTAACCCTTATCGAGCGCAATGGTCGATGCAGTCTGGATGGCGGGACCGTCGGCGCTCGGATCGCTGAAGGCAAGCTGGATTTCAAGGATGTTTGCGCCACCCTTCACAAGTGCGTCAGCGATAGCGATAGAAGTTTCTGCGTCCGGAAAACCCGCAATAAGATGAGACATTAAGTTCATGGTGATTACTTCCTTGTCATAATTTCGGCGTCGTGGATGTCTTCGTTGTTTTCGAGGCGCTTGAGTTCGGCCTTCAGGAATTCCTTCCACTTTTCGGGGCGGAACACCGGGCTCGTGATAAAGATGTCCTTATCGCCGCGGCCACTCATATTGATGACGAGCGCCTTGTCCTTCGGAAGTTCCTTCGCAATCTTCATGGCGGCAGCACCTGCGTGAGCGCTTTCGAGAGCAAAGAGAATACCTTCGTTCCTTGCAAAGAACTTCACCGCTTCAAGAGCTTCTTTGTCGAGGATTGCCGTGAATTCCACGCGGCCAGATTCGCCGAGGGCAGCAAGCTGCGGGCCAATTCCCATGTAGTCGAGGCCTGCCGAAATGGAACGGGTCGGCAGCGACTGACCGTCTTCATCGATGAGGAAACGGCTCTTGTAACCCTGCAGAATGCCTTCGCGGCTTGCGTTACCCGTCATGCGAGCAGCGTTTTCTCCCTTGTTCGGGCCGATGCCACCGGCTTCGGCACCAATCAGGCGCACATTCTTGTCTTCGATAAACGGAGTGAACACGCCGATAGAGTTGCTACCGCCACCCACGCAAGCGACAACGGCCGCAATGTCGATGTTGCGCTCGGCAGCCTGGCGCTTGACTTCTTCACCGATAATCGACTGGAAGGTGCGAACGATATCCGGGAACGGAGCCGGACCAAGAGCGGAACCCAGTACATAGTGGGTGTTCTTGAAATTCGTAGCCCAGTCGCGCATGGCTTCGTTCACGGCATCCTTCAGGGTGCGGGCACCACTCGTGACCGGCACGACCTTGGCACCGTACATTTCCATGGTCGCCACGTTCGGCTGCTGGCGACGGACATCCACCTCGCCCATGTACACCACACATTCGAGGCCAAGCTTGGCGCAAGCGGCAGCAGTGGCAAGGCCATGCTGGCCGGCACCCGTCTCTGCAATAATGCGGGTCTTGCCCATCTTCTTGGCGAGCAAGCACTGACCGATAGCGTTGTTGATTTTGTGGGCACCCGTGTTGGCAAGGCCTTCGAGCTTGATGTAAATCTGTGCGCCACCCAGAAGTTCCGTAGCGGTCGGGGCAAAGTACAGCGGCGTTTCGCGGCCAATGTAATCACGCTGAATAATGCGGAGCTCTTCGAGGAATTCCGGATCGTGAATGTACTTGTTGAAAGCCGCTTCGAGGTCGTCGAGCGGGCGGCGGATGATTTCGGCAACATACTTGCCGCCGAACTTGTCAAAGAAACCGTTGTCAGAGGTTGTGAGGTGTGAGGTCGCGCCTACGGCGCTTTGAGGTGTGGGGGTTATAGTTGCGTGGGTCATTTTGAGCGGAGGGGTTGGAGTTAAAATTCGTAGTTGAGGGTAAAAAATTAAAGGCCTTCGGAGAGTCCGAAAGCCTTTTACAAACACTTGATGAAATCAGCAAAACGGACTCTATTTAGTAGAGCCCCACCACCAACGGTTGAAACGGATTGCTGAATTCATCTTCATACGCCCTAATTTAGGAAGTCTAATGCTATTTGGCAAGGGGTTGAACTGAAATTTTTTCTATCGCATCCGTAACCATGGGAACAACATGCGTCTTGCGGCTCAAAGTTTCCGCAGAATAGCAAATTCCTTCTTTCACGGATTCCCCGAATGCGCTTTCGGCGATTTCCTTCGCCTTTTCAGCATAATCGCCAACCCCATAGTACAAAATATAGGTACCGGCATTCAAATACAGGCTATCTTCCGAAGCCGCCGGATCCGGATTCGGTGTATGCAGATCCACCTTAGACAGTAGAATATCACGGTCCTTTTCCTTGGCAATTTCCGGCATGACCGCAAACATCCGCTCAAAAAAGTCATCCTTGGTCGAATCGTCATACCAATTTTCGCTCGCAATACCCAAATCAAAACCGCCTATGGTATAGTCCTTATAATCCGCCAAGAAAATTTCCTTGTCGGTCATCCCACTCATATCGTGCGAAGCTTCCGACATTCCCCTAAAAAGACTCCGCACGCTATCCGAGGACATCTTAAGCTGATTCATCAACTCACCGAGCACAACACTATCCGCACGGGTCGTATTTACCTTGGTCAAGTTCCGCGTATCAGAGAGAATCCCCGCGAGCAAAATTTTGGCAACCTCATCGTCCAACTTTACGCCAGCCTCCTGGTAAAGATACTTTATCAGCGTACAAGTAGACCCCAAAAGTTCTCGCCGCACATAAGCAGAAGAATCCGCATCAATATCCCCCGGCGTATGGTGATCGATAATCTGCAAAATTTTCGCCTCATGCGCCCCGTCAACAGACTGCACATACTCGGCATGGTCGGTCAAAATGAGCCTAGTACCAGGCTTCACCGACACCATCTCATCCGGCAATTCAAATCCCAACTGTTTCGCAACGAACTCCGTCTCTCGATTAACAGGACTCGAAACCTTCGCAACCGCATTGTGCCCCATGGCACGCATCAACGCCGCATAAGCCAAGGATGACGTCACCGCGTCCACATCGGGAGTCTTGTGCCCGAACACATACGCCGTATCGTCGCCCCAATCCATAGCCGCAACACTTTCCCTAAATTCGAAATCACAATCGCAACGTTCTTCCACAGCAGTCGAAGATTTATCACCACAAGCACCAAGCATAGCGCCCATCGCCACCCCCAAAAACAAATTCAGTAAAAGCTTCTCTTTCATGCCATAAATATAAAAAAGACTCCCGCCTATCGAGAGTCTTCCATAAAACACTTGATGAAAAGGGCAATTCCTAAATCCCGATTCGTGAGAACTTCGCTGTAGAGAGCCGAAGCGGATTGCCTCATTTCATCTTTATGTTCCTAATATATATAATAACTCATTGACTGTCAAGGGGTTAACGATCATTTTTTGTAAAAAAATCTTCTACAATTTACTCAAAACAATCCAAAATCGACCATTTGGAGCGAATACCAGGCACAAGCTCCCGTGATTCTAATCATATCATCGATTTTGATTTCTCAAAAAAATTTGGAAATAGATGCTCGTTTTATTATATTTACATTGATATAGTTTAGAGTTCGCTCTTATTCGGACAGCTGGAAAACGACCAAAATTTCATCGTCTAGGAATAAGGCCGATTACTCACACCCCGTGGTGTGGGTCGTTTGTGCCTATTAGACGATAAGGTTTACTTGGTCGTTACCTCAGCTGTTTAGGGCACCTGCGATTCCACACTTTTTTTGTTTGGATTGCATCCTTGAACAAGACGAACTCCGCAGTAGAATTTTTCAAAAACGGAGACAACATGAAATCGAACCAAATCTTGGGCATTGCAAGCCTCCTCGCCCTGGGCAGCCTTCCCTTCCTCGCCGCCTGTAGCGATGACAGCAGCGAATCTTCGCCGACACGCCCCATCTTCAGCGAAACCAGTAGCTCCAGCGCCAAGAAGACAACTGTTAAAACAACATTTGAACTCGGAAGTTGCACTTACGAAAACATGGGCGATCGAGTCTACGTCTCCGATGAAAGCGATTACTATAACTGTACCTACAGCTACGCAAGCTACGACTACACTTGGGTTGGAGAAAAAGTTAAAAGCTCCAGCAGCATTACGGTTTCCTCGAGCAGCGACGATGTCTGCGACATATTCTATTGCTGGGATGAAACGGAATCCAGCAGTTCCGTCAACTCAAGCAGCTCTACCAAATCTTCCAGCAGTGTCAGCACATTCACAAACGTTTCTGATGTATGGAACGGCAAAATGGTTAAGCCTTCGACCGATTATATCGACGGCAAGACCTACATGCTCATCTACACCGCCGAAGAGCTCGCCTACTTCGCCGACCAGGTGACCAACAAGGGTGAAGAAAAACTCAACGCAAAGTTGATGAAGCACATCCGCCTCAATCCCGACAACATGGTCGACGAAAAAGGAAACCTGCTGAAAGCGCAAAGTTCCCTGAATGAATGGACCCCCATTGGCGGCGGGACAAATAAGATTATGTTCAAGGGAACTTTTGACGGCAACGGCTACACTATTTCGGGCATTTACGTCAACAAGCCCGCCTTCGAACGCGCTGGTTTCATCGGCACCCTGGGCGGCACGAGCACTAGCGACAGCGGACATGTCATGTTCCTCGGTATTGAGAACTCCTACATTGTCGGTGGCGAACAGGTCGGCGGCATTGTCGGCAGAATGAACTACTCGGAAGTCCAGCAGGTATTCAATAGAAAGTCCTATGTGAAAGGCACCAAGTATGTGGGCGGCATTGTCGGCTACAAGAATAACGGATGGCTCTACTATTCCTACAATTCAGGTATGGTAGTCTCTTCGGAAGACCGCGCATCCGGTATCGCCGGCTACAATGCAAACGCGTCCACATCAGTTATCGTCTCTTACAATGTGGGATTCCTCATCGCACCGAACAAGGGTACTACGGCAGGCATTTCCACAACGGCAAACAGCTCTAAGGACTGTTTCTACATCGACCAGGATGACCGCGAAATCGTCGCCAACGGCGCTGCAGAAAAAACGGAATATTTCATGTCGAGCGAAGATTTCGTTAGCACCCTGAACGGACTTTCCTTCAATAACATCTGGACAACCGATGACGACGAAGTAAACGAAGACTACCCCGTATTCAAGTGGGAAAAGATCAGGTACTAAAACAAACCTTATTTCAAGGGCTTCTGAATTAACAAGAAGCCTTTTGAATTTATATTTATCTTTAACCTAAGGGAGTTCACATGGTCAAACACGCATCCAAATTTGTCTTGGGAGGACTTTTCCTCCTCGGGATTTCACTAACCGCTTGCTCTGGTGAAAATGGAGCCGACGGTCGCGACGCAGATCCGGTGAACATTGACTCCCTGGCAACGGCTATCCGCAACGAGATTTCGGACAACCTCCGAGACACCCTCACCTCCATCCGCGAAGACGCAACCGGAACACTCTGGGACTCCCTCTACGCCGAACCCTACGTAGACACCGTATACAAGATTCTTTTCGACAACGCCTACGGCACCGCCTGGATGGATTCAACACGGCAAAACCTGCTAGACAGCCTCAATCAGGCTAATTACGACTCCCTTTATCAGGAACTCTACGACCAGGTCTATGCGGACATCTATTCGCAAACCGTCACCAGGCAGCTTGACGCATTCTCCTGGACATCCAAGGACGACATCTATTTAGCCTTCGCCAACCAATATCCCCTGATGTATAATGGATTCGTCGGAGACAAGGGCGAACCACACCCCGTCCCCATCTCCATAAAAGTCAGAAACCAGTGCGCAGCAAGGTCAGACAAATCCGTTCCTTGCAACTGGAAAAAGATCATGGTCAAGGCTTGGATTACCGATTGGACCGATACGGGAAGCGTCACCGGATTCGTAAATCCCGATACCGCGAACATTTTCGCTCCCGCACTGACATTTGACATGAGCAAGGCCATCACACTGACCGCCCCCCAACAAGCCAATATCCAAATTCAGGCCTACGCCCTGGAGAACGACCACGAAATTCTGTTCTACTCCGCATCCGAGCCGACCACGCTTCACCCCGTACAAATCAACGGATGGGAACTGAAAGGCGTTCAAAATAAGAACTGGTGGTATGGAGTTTGGGTCACTCCCAACATGGATTCCATCCCGAATATTCTGAATGACCTGAAGAAGAAACTCCCCGAAGGATCCGTAAAGATTTACCAGAAATACAGCGACGACGAAACCATCGCCGAAAGTTCCAAGCGCGTCGTCAAGGCTGTCTACGAAGTTCTGCAAGCAAGAAAAATCACCTATCTCCAGAACAACGGTGCAGGAAGTACCGGACAAAAAATAAACTATCCCATCGAAGTTCTCCGAAGCCACGACGGTCTGTGCATCGAGACAGCCGCCCTGTTCGCCTCCGTCTTGGAAGCATTAGGAATGCAGGTCTTCATCGTAGATATTCCTGACCACGCCTTTGTTGGGTGGCGCACCGACAAAAATAGCAATACATTGGATTTTGTCGAAACCACATTGATTGGCGGCGAATCTACGTTCTCTTACGCAAACAAGTCCGGCATAGACAAATTCAACGCACAGAAAGAAGCCGGAAACTTTGAATCCGGCGAAGCAGAACTCATCGACATCGAAGCCGTCCGCAAGTACGGCATCATGCCCAACGATATTCCGTGAATTTTCTAGAGATTTACAAAAACAAAAACCGCCGATTCAATCAAAGTCGACGGTTTCTTTTTTTAAGTTCGCAACTAAAGAGAAGTCAATGCAGCGAAAAGTGACTTAAGCTTTTCGCTGTTTTTTATTCCGGGGGCGTCTTCGACACCGCTCGACACATCGATAAGTTCGGGGACAAATTTGCCAACGAGTTCAGCGACATTCGTCGGGGTGATGCCACCAGCGAGCCAAAGAGGGATATCCCCCGCTTTTTCGAGAAGCAAGTTTTCGGGAATCGTCTTGCCCGTGCCGCCAGGGATTCCTTCGACTTTCGCATCCAAGAGAATGCGGGGTTCGCCGTTCTTGCGGAGGGCGGCCACCTTGTCGAAATCAGATTCTTCTCCCACGCGGGCGGCGCAATAGTAAGCATAGTCTGCGTTTTTCGGATCAACTCCATGAAGCTGCACCGCATCGAGCACACCTTCGCGGGCGAGCTTGATGGCGGTCTTGCCTTCGGGGGATTCCGGGTCAATGATAACACCGACGAGGAGAGGGACGCGTGGATTTCCTTCCGCGCGAAGCTTGGTCGAGAACGACGTAACGAATTCTTCAGTGGTCAGGCGCTTGGTAGCGCTGAATACAAAGCCGAGCATATCGGCACCGAGTTCAGCAGCGAGTAAGCCGTCTTCTTCGCGGGTAATGCCGCAGATTTTGACCATCGGGTTGTGCGCATTCGGTCGTCCAAACTTTCGTTCGGCGAATTTTTTCCAGAACTGCCCGCGGGCATTTTCAGCACCAGCCTCAAATGCACCGACAACATCCTTTGCAAGCGAAGGATTCTTCGCAACCGCCTCCCCCACGAGAATCCCCGTGAAGCCGAGGCTACGCGCATAAGATGCATCGCCTGCACTCAAAATGCCCGATTCAAACACAGCCTTCGCCGGAAGCTTGCTACGCACCGACGCAGGAATCAGCGGATCCGTATGGAACGTAGCCAGGTCGCGGGAGTTCACGCCTGCGACAATCGTTTTTGCGGCATCGGCCCCGAGTGCGCTCGTGACAACCGAAAGCTTACGGAAGTCGTCCTTTTCGCGGACTTCAACGAAAGCCTGCATGTCAAAAGACTGCGCATGCTTCGCCATCTTCACAAGCTGCTCGTCATCCAAGATGCGCGCAATGAGAAGCACCGCATCGGCGCCGCAACGGAACGCGACATCGATTTCGTCTTCATACAGCAAGAAATCCTTGCGGAGTACGGCGCAGGTATGCAGGCCCTGCTTGCGGCGGCGTTCCATCAGGTCTGC
The DNA here is from genome assembly GCA_001603905.1 of Fibrobacterales bacterium Fibro_02. GTDB lineage: Bacteria > Fibrobacterota > Fibrobacteria > Fibrobacterales > Fibrobacteraceae > Fibrobacter. The sequence goes on along the minus strand of LVAE01000047.1, from coordinate 9,509 downwards.
CACTGCAATCAAATCGCGGAGTGAACCCTTGAAGTAGTTCATCTCGGTCAGCACCGACACTGCCTGCGCATGCGCCTCGGCATAAGTCGTTGCCAGCGAAACTGGGTCCAAATCAGGCGCAATGTCGCCCTTCGAAGGCGACGCACGCTTGACTTCGAGAATCGCACCTGCGTTGCCAAGGAATTCCGTATGGCCAACGCGACGCTTTTCAGGGATTTCAATGCCGAAATTCAGCCCCAGCCGCTCGATGTCCGCGCGACGCTTCTCCACGATTGTTTGCAGTATATCAGACATGTAGATTGTCATGCCCGCTTACGCGAGCATCTCCTTTACGAGTTGGTAGCAACCTTGACTTCTTCGATCTTCTTCAGCACGGAGCCGTCTTCCATCGCCTTCATGGCCTTGTCGAAGCCTTCCTTGATGCTCTCCGCCTTCTTGCTGATGTAGAGGGCGGCACCGGCGTTCAGGGCGCAGGCATACTTGATGCCCGGGCGACCCTTGCCGTTCAGCACGTCGAGAGCGAGGTTGAAGTTGTCGACTCCCGTACCACCAGCGAGGTCTTCGGGATCCACTGCCGGGACGCCGAATTCCTTCGGGTCGATGCGGTATTCGCGATACTGACCATCTTCCAAAATTTCGGCAATGGTCGTCGGGACGCACGGAGAAATTTCGTCGTAGCCGTCGTCGGAGATGGCGACCATCACGCGCTTGGCTCCGAGAGACTTTGCTGCCTTGGTGAACGGTTCCAGAATCGACTTGCTGTAAACGCCGAGCATCAGATACTTGGCTTCGGCCGGGTTCGTGAGAGGTCCGAGCAAATTCATGATGGTCTTTACGCCGAGGGCACCGCGAACCGGGCCGGCAAAGCGCATGGCGCTGTGGTAAACCGGAGCCATGAGGAACACGAAGTTCGTCTTGTCGATAACACTGGCGGCTTTATCCGGAGTCATGTCCAGCTTGAAGCCGGCTGCGGTATAGAAGTCAGCGGCACCGGACTTGCTGGAAACAGCGCGGTTGCCGTGCTTGGCCACCTTGGCGCCACAGCTTGCAGCGATAAGGCCAGAGAGCGAGCTCACGTTGAAGCTACCCTTGCCATCGCCACCGGTACCAACGATGTCGGTGAGTTCGTCGCCGCTGTACGGGAACTTGCGCTTCTTGCTGCTCAAGACCTTGGCGCAGCCAGCGATTTCTTCGGTCACGGGGCCCTTGCTGGAAAGTGCGGTAAGGATAGCGGCCATCTGGCGTTCATCCATGATACCGTCGGTCAGGTCTTCCATGAACATTTCGGCAGTTTCGCGAGTCAAATCCTTGCCTGCAGTAAGCGTGTTCAAGATTCCGCGAATGTCGAGCGGTTCGCGACGGTAGTTAAGGAAAGCCTTGAAGAATTCGTCGGCGCGGCCGCTGGCGATAGATTCCGGGTGGAACTGCACGCCTTCAATCGGGAGCGTCTTGTGGCGAATGCCCATGATGTCGCCGTCGGTGGCGCGGGCGGTCACTTCGAAGTCCGGCGAAAGCGTCGCTTCGTCAACGACCAGGCTGTGGTAACGCGTGAAGATGTTCTTCTTGCCGATGGTGCGGAAAAGTCCCTTGCCGTCGAGGTCGATTTCTTCGGCGATGCCGTGCTTGATGAACTTGGCCTGCACAATCTTTGCACCGAATGCGTAACCGATAGCCTGGTGACCGAGGCAAACGCCAAGAATCGGGAGCTTGCCCGCAAAGTGCTTGATGGCTTCCACGGAGATGCCCGCATCTTCGGGGCGGCCCGGGCCCGGGCTCACAATGAGTCGGCTCGGGTTCAACTTTTCGATGTCAGCGACGGTGCATTCGCGGCTACGGAGCACACGGATTTCTTCGTTAGTGATCTTGGCAAGCGCCTGGTAGACGTTGTAAGTAAAAGAGTCGTAGTTATCGATAATGACGATCATCTTAGTTTTCTCCTTCGAGCACGGCGCGGATGGCACCCAATTTTTCATTCGTTTCTTCAAATTCGCGGTCAGCATTCGAGGCCGCGACAATGCCACCACCGGCCTGCAGGCTGATGGTCTTACCCTGCTTCAAGCAGCAACGGATTGCAATACAGAAATCCAAATCACCGTCAGATTCCATATAGCCTACTGCACCGGCGTAGAAACGGCGCTTGACTTTTTCGAGACCAGAAAGAATTTCGATAGCGCTGATTTTCGGAGCACCGCTCACCGTACCGGCCGGGAAGCTAGAACGCAGCACTTCGATAGCCTTCTTGTTCTTAGACACGCGACCCTGCACGTCAGACACCAGGTGAATCACGTGGCTGAACTTTTCGCATTCCATGTACTTGGTGGTTTCCACCGTACCAGCTTCGCAGACGCGGCCGAGGTCGTTGCGGGCCAAATCCACGAGCATCAGGTGTTCGGCGCGTTCCTTCGGGTCACCCTTCAGGTTCTTCATCAAGGCTTCGTCTTCCACGTCGTCCTTACCGCGGCGACGGGTACCTGCAATCGGATGAATCGTAGCGATACCGTCACGCACACGAACCAGGCTTTCCGGCGAAGCACCGATAAACTGGTGCGTGCCGTAATCCAGGAAGAACATGTACGGAGACGGGTTCACCGTGCGGAGGCGGCGATAAATGTCGAGCGCTTCGATATCGCTTGCAAACTGGATGCGGCGAGAAGGCACAGCCTGCACAATGTTACCAGCGATGATATGCTTCTGCAATGCTTCGACCTTTTCCACGTATTCCTTGCGGGACTGTTCCAGGTCGGTCATCGTAATGCCCTTGCCGTACTGCTGTTCCGGGGCGAGGTAGCTGAAGTCGAGGTCAGCCAAGCGAGCCTTCACCTTTTCAATCGCAGCCTTCAAGTCGATCTGGTGTTCTTCATAATTCAGGGCGAACAGGTGAAGCTTTTCGGTAAAGTGGTCGAACACGATGTAGATGTGACCGACCAAGAATTCGGCTTCGGGAATGTTGAGTTCATCGATCTGCGGGGCGAGGCGAATGGTATCGCAGCGGGCGCAGAATTCGTAGCCGAGGTAGCCCACGCCCGAAGAAGGAATAGGAATCTGGTTAGGCGGCACCGTATTTTCAGCAGAAATCAGCGTCAGGGCATCGAGAATATCGCCCTCGCCTTCCTTGAGGAACACGCTTTCCTTGCCATCGACAACGATGCTCACGTCCTTGTCGTTCTGGCGCAGACGGAAGCCTTCGTCCACCATCAGGGTCGAATAGCGGCTACGACCATGGGAGAAGCTTGCGGATTCGAAAATAGCCTTCGCACCGAGCTTCTTGCCGAGCGAAAACGGGGTGTAACGTTCACCGGGCAGTGCCACGTAGATACTGTCGGTACGGGGTTCGAAGTTGGGGCTTTCAGTAATGTGCCTTATGTTCGTTGTCATTTTTAATCCTCTGGTTTAAAACTCTTTTGCCTTTTCGTTTCAGGTTTCGCAAAGGCTTAGGTCCCGGAGGATTTCAATGATTTTGGTAAAAGAGAAAGGCCTCCGTGAGTCCGGAAGCCTTTGCTTTAAAATCTTGGGTGATTTGCGACAAATACCGGGCTCTATGTCAGAGTCCGCGCCACCAACGACGGTTAAGGGTTGCTGTTGTCACATAGTTCATCATAGCCCAAAAATACCTAACAAAATTCCCCTTGGCAAGGGGTAATGCTAAAAAAAGTGATTTTTTCCAAGAAAATGCTTTTTCCTTTGGGCGTTCCCCACTTCGTGGGTCGGGCTATATTTTATGGGTTGCCCGGTTCTCCACAAAGTGGATAACGGCGACTAAGAACTAAAGTTCTAAGTCTTGTATAACTCCGTTCCCGCCCAACCTCATAAAACCGAGACCATGGTCTCGGCCCCAAGGGGTCACAATCCCTAACGCAAATATTACAGTAGTTTTTTTTTCTTAAAGTAAAAAATTAAACTTTACCGGAGCATTCGGTTGATAATTCCAGCGACGGTGCGTGTACGCCGCCCTTGCAGGATGCTCTGCATAAACCACATCAAAAGTTTTGGCTCCGCTTTTTATTGGTTGACCTATTTGAACCAACTTCTCTTTAAAAATTTCTTCAAAAATTACCTGTGCAATGTCGCCGCAAACCACGATAGTCTTTAAAGTTCTTTGAAAAAGCCTTATTCCGCATTCTAAATTACACCTATACGAACTATCGAAGTACGAACGGTTTTGCCTAAAAAATTCTTCAATTTGCAATCGTTTGGATTTCATTTTAATTTTTTGCCAAAAGAGTTCTTCTGCATCTAATCCATGCTTCAACGACTTATCCAGCGGAAATTTAAATGTTTCAAACAAAGCATATTTTCTTGTCAGGCTAGAATTATGTTGTATCAATATTCCTAGAGCAACGGAAGAATTGTGTATCAAAATTTCAGACATCTTTGCCCCAGTCTTTCCCATACAGGGGTATTCCCAAAGCAATTCTTCCTTATAAGGAGATTCAAGGATAAAGAGTGTTTCCACTTCATTTTCGGCACCATCAGAGAAATAGAGATATTTGGACAATCTATCCATATACAAGCCTTTAAAATAATGGTTTAATACGCCTAGTCCCGCAAGCAACGAACAGAAAAAGCGTAGTACTTGCGGTAATCGCTGTTCAGGTGAGCGCGGTCTTCGGCGAAGTCCAGGTACATGTTATAGGCGATGTCCTTATTGGGCTGACTGGCACTCCAGAAGTAGGCGTAGCTGCCAGGATACCAGAAGTCGCCATTGTAGAGGCCGGCAGGGAGCGCGGCAAAGCCGTAGGCATCGGTACCGTTGCCGCGGCTATCCCAGCCCGACAGAGACTTGAGAACTTTGCCTGCAATTGATTGTCCGCCTACTGCAGCAAACAATGTCTCGAACTCGGTCTTTGTGGGCAAATGCCAGCCTTCGGGGCAAATTCCACGAACTGGATAAGTGGGCGTACATTCTCTCCCATAACCACAATTCTTCCCATTGGTGGTAAATGTTCCAGCACTGTCAATGGCTGCAGCCCAGGTGTAGAGGCGACCGTACACGGAGTAGTCACCCTCAATCGTGCCGCTTCCGCCGCACCAACTGTTTGCGACCTGGTAGTTCAGATTTTCAGCCATCCAGGTCTGAGAACCAATGACAACCGTTTTATAGGATTTTAAGTCTCTTCCGTCAAACAATACTCCGTACACAATATGTATTGCAATAGAACCTACCCATACACCGTTTTTACAAGTGTAAACTGAATCTTGTTCTTCGGAAATTTGCTTTCTTATCCTATCATTTTCTGTATAACTTACACATCCCTTATTCAACGAAACTTCCATTTCATTAACCGTTCTAAACACACCAGTATCACACACATACTTATTTTCAGCAACAACTTCGCCACCTACAATAGAACCATCTTCATAGCAAGTTTTTCCGTATGTGTCATATTCCAGCACAGTAGCCGTCTCCCAACTCCCTGACTTACAGATATAAAACACATCGTTCAACTTTTCGACAACTCCGCTGTTTGAAGCGGTGCAATATCCAAGTCCATACTCTTCTGCATTTATCTGCTTCCAGGTCTTGTTCTCGCAGATGTAATACTTGCCATCCTGAATATGCTTTTCCCCATCCCTGCTTGCGACACAAGCACCGAACTCATATTCCATATCATTTGCCGTAGCACGCCACGCCCCATCTGCATACGTATAATGATTAGACGAAATTACCGACCCAGATTTCACTTCGCCATCCGTTCCTGCGGTCCACTGATAAGTGTCATACTCTAAGGTCGTCGACAACTCCCATCCACCTGATTTACAGGTGTAATATTTATTGCCTGATTTACCAACTTCATTTAGTCGGTTGGTTACGCACGCTCCGAGATTATTCTCTATCTCGCTTACACTTGCTCGCCATGCCCCGTTTTCAAACACATAGTAAGTCGCCGTCACGTTTCCTTTCTTGACTTCGCCCTCTTTACCTTCGGCCCACTGGTAGGTGTCCTTCTCGAAATCGGTCGCCTTCTGCCAACTGGTCACCTTACAGATGTAGTGGACATTGTAGTTCTTGCTCTTTGAGTTCTTGTTTTGCGCAATTACGCCGGACCTTGTCGAAGCGCAGCCGCCCAGTTCGTAGGCATTGTTCCAGTAAATGGTCAGGTAGTTTTCGTAGGTGGGAATGTCTAGAATGTTCCAGCTTTTCACGTTGGCCCGCACGGAACCGCCATCAAAACTTTCCGCCCAGTCCGCCATATCCGCCTTCATCTGCTCGTTGTTCCATTCACCATCCGCCGCCAAGTCGCTCTTGAAGCTACTAATCGCATTTTGAATTTCGGTTTCGCTCCTGTCGCCAATGAAAAGCAACGAAATTGCCATCAGGGTGGCATTATCCGCATAGTTTTGGCTAGTCGAAGGCACGAAAGTCTTCAGGTCTTCGGAGTATTCTACCGAAGTGGCGAAACCAAAAGCCGTCATGATTTCGTAATCCGCCTGCTTCTTGGCGGCATAGACGCTGTAGCCCTCGTTCACGAGCTTCGCAGCACGGTCATATTCCAAATGGGTAAGCAGGTTGATGTTCACTTCGGTGCGTTTGCTCAAGTCAGTCAACACGCGGAGCGTCATAGAATCCTTGGAATATTCGCCACTGACTTCGTTACGCCACAAGCCACGGACTTCAAGTACAGCGTAAGGATAAACAAGATTCACCTTCGGAATCACAAAGTCGCCCTTGTTGCTAGAAATTTCATCATCATATCTGCGGCCTGTATAAACCAGCGAGTCGTTGCGCTGAAGGACTTCACGGAGTTGAAGCGGAGAATTGAACTTGAACGGTCCCTTCTGCGCCGCCCCCAAGATGGAGGCGTTCTTGACAATGTATCCATCGGCAGTCTCCGGATTCCACTTTTCCGCATCGCAAGCAAAGAAGACAGAATCGTTCTTTACCAAGGCACGTTGTTTTGTATTGCCAGCATTGCACCTTGGCAAATCTTCCTTTGTCTTGACAACTTCGTAACCCAGATAGACCGTATCTTTTACCCAGCCATTCACCTTGCAAGTGTAATAAGAGGAATCGGCAAGCACCAACGCACGGAGCCCAACATCAACGGATTCACACGGTCCCAAAGCATTCTTTGTTTTTACCTCAATGTAAGTCGCTTTCGTTGAGGAACTGGAATTGCAATCGCCACAGAGCGGGTCATCAATAACAGAGCTGCTAGAGCCTGCGACGGGTCCCACAACATTAGAATCACCCGGCACCTCAACGGAGTCTGCCCCAGACGATATTGCAATGCTAGAACTAGATTCAGGTTGCGTCGTGATGTCAATCCAGTCGTTATTCAAGCAAAGATATTCGATGGACTTGTCCAGCACGAGAACCGTGTCGCCTTCGCGGTCAGCAGTGCACGAGCCGAGATCATAGATACTTGGGACTTCGCGTGGTGGGATTTCCGCAGAACTGGACTTACTTCCACTATCGCCACCGCAGGCGGCAAAAAATACGCAGCCAGAGATTGCCACACCTGTTTTCAGTAAGCACGCAAAGACATTTTTGTTTAATGCGCCAATGTTTGCATTTTTCTTCCAAACCATGACAGTCTCCTTCGATAAATAGCTTAAGGAAATTTACACATTTAAAAATACCTTAAATAAGAGCAAACAACCAGAAAAAAATTCCATAAAAATGAATTTCTTGAAAATAACGACACATCCATACTGATTTATAAAGGAAACGGGATATTCCAACTTGGAACAAAACTGATCCAAGGAAATCAAATTCGTTGATTTCAATACAAGAAAAAGGGCCGCATCGCTGCGGTCCCTTTTTTGATTTGTGTGAAACATTTTATCTAAAAACACAACATTTTGTTTCACACAACCGCACAAATAACGCAAACTTTAGTTATACAACCTTGAAAATCTTGTGCACAAGTGCAAGATTGACTTGTTTTTCCATCCAGAATATTGTATATTAATACAGGAGTATTACAATCAACTTCAAACGCACTTGTAGATTTCTGCAATGCAAAGGAGCCATCATGCCAAGTACGCTATTGCAAGTCAGGGTGGACGAAAAGACCCGTTCTGCAGCAGGAAGCATATACGAAAAGCTCGGCATCGACTTGCCGACAGCCGTCCGCATGTTCCTTGCCAGAACCATTCTGGAAAACGGCATACCCTTCAGTATGAAGCTCCGTCCAGCCGCTCCCGCCGATGTTCTCGAAGCCATGAAACAGGCTTCGCAGTCTGCCGCCGATGCAGGAGTTGCAGATATGTCTCTTGATGAAATCAACGACGAAATCGCACAGGTCCGAGCCGGCAAATGAAATGCTATGCAGTCATTGACACGAACGTGTTGGTCTCCGCATTGCTAAAATGGGATTCCATTCCAGGGCAGGTCATACAACAAACCTACGCCCACGAGATTATTCCTGTTTTCAATGATTCTATCTTACAAGAATACGAAGAAGTGCTCTCCCGTGAAAAATTTCATTTTCCAAAAGAGACTGTCGATTTTTTGCTTTCACGCCTAAAGACAATCGGCGAAAACATGACAACCGTAGAATCGCTTGTTGGCAATTTTCCAGACCCCAAAGACGTCGTATTTTTTGAAGTCACAATGGAAAAGAACAAAACCGATGACGCGTTTCTTGTCACGGGAAATCTGAAACATTTTCCAAAGCACTCCAAAGTCGTCACTCCGGCAGAAATGCTGCGTATTTTGGACAACTTGTAATTCTTTTATTTGTACGCAAAAAAGGGCCGCATCGTTGCGGTCCTTTTTGAAAGGTGATCCCGGAACGGAGTCCGGGATGACATGTCAGGGATTAGTCCTTTCCGTACACCTTTTCGGCGTAGGTCACGGTTGCGCCGAGGTATTCGCGGTTCATCTTGGCGATGTAATCCACGGTGATACCCTTCGGGCAGGCGGCCTGGCATTCGTAAAGGTTCGTGCAGTTGCCGAAGCCTTCCTTGTCCATCTGGGCGACCATGGCGAGCACACGCTTCTTCGCCTCGACCTTGCCCTGGGGCAAGAAGCTGAGGTGAGAAACCTTCGCAGACACGAAGAGCATTGCGGATGCGTTCTTACAGGCGGCCACGCAGGCACCGCAACCGATACAAGCGGCAGCGTCAAAGGCGCGGTCGGCATCAGCCTTGGGAACCGGAATCGTGGAAGCTTCAGGAGCGGCACCGGTATTCACAGAAACGAAGCCACCGGCAGCGATGATGCGGTCGAATGCGGTACGGTCGACGGCGCAGTCACGGATAACCGGGAATGCGGCGGCGCGCCACGGTTCGATCACAATGGTGTCGCCATCCTTGAACTTGCGCATGTGAAGCTGGCAAGTGGTGGTCGCATGGTCAGGACCGTGCGGCATACCGTTGATTACGAGAGAGCACATGCCACAGATACCTTCGCGGCAGTCGTGGTCGAAGGCGAAGCCTTCCTTGCCCTGCTTCATCTGTTCTTCGTTCACGATGTCGAGCATTTCCAGGAAGGACATGTCGGGAGAAACATCGTTGATCTTGACAGTTTCGAACTGTCCCTTGGTCTTGGCATCCTTCTGACG